>CAZMWS010000037.1:0-13096 GCA_964570085.1 uncultured Lentisphaeraceae bacterium
CCCAGCAACGCCATCCCGCAGCCGGCCTGCTAGCTAGCGCAGATGCTATGATCCCCCGCCAGTCCACAGCGCGCCAGAATACGGGAATGCACTCCAAAGGGACGCTTCTCGCTTTCCTAATCCTGGCAATGCTGTGTCTGGCATGCCCCGCGCGGGAGCTGGATCTCTCGCGACTGGCAAAGCGCTGCATTGCCTCCGGGGATCTGGATACCCGCGTGGTTTATCACCCCAAGAGCGGACTGTTGGATCTCTCCACGCGCTTCCGCCAGGAGGGCACAAAGCGCGCATGCTGGGACTTTCCCTTGGATGGCGGCGATCTGAGCCGCTGCGCTGGCATCCGCCTGCGCTTCCGGGTGCTCAATGGCGATCTCGCCCACCAGCTGAATTTCTATTGCAAAGCGGGCGGCGTATGGTATCAGTGCGTCCTCACCCCTCGCACCAACGGCCTCTGGGAGGAACAGGTCCTCTCCAAGGCATCCTTCCTCCCCGAGGGCGATCCCGTCCGCTCCTGGCGAAAAGCCGAGACCCTCCGCTTTGCCGCCTGGCGCGGTGCCTCCGGAGAGTTCTCTCTCCAGATCGCGTCCCTGGAGATCCTGGAGGCGAATGTGCCCCTGGCGTTGATTCGCGGTGGCGGCTCCTCCGCCCAGGAGACTACCCGTCGGGAATCCCTGCGGCATGCCCAGAATCTGGGCGAGAGCCTGGCTGCCGGCGGAATCTATCCCGCAATTCTGGAAGAGGCGGATCTCTCCCCCAGCGCCCTCCGGAATGTCCGCTGCGCGATCCTGCCCTACGGCGAAACCCTGGAGGAAAATGCCGAAAATACCCTCTGCGCGTATCTGCGACAGGGCGGACGGCTGGCCGCATTCTACGCGCTGCCCCCGCGACTCGCCAATGTCATGCGACTGCCTGCCGGACGCTTCCGGAAGGCCTCCGCGATTCCCGGCGGCATTGGCGGACTCGCCACACAGGGCGGCGCCTCCTTCCGACAGGGAAATCCCGCACTCCTGGCGGTGGAAAATCGCCCCTACGAGGAGCTGAAGATCCGCGCCTGGTGGACCGATTCCTCCGGCAAAAAGACCTCTCTCCCCGCAATCATCCAGTGCCCCTACGGCTTCTGGATGACCTATGTCTATCTGAAGCAGGACGAGGCGCACGCGATCCCCGTCCTCGCCGCATTCCTGGAGGACCACGCCCCCGGACTCCGCGCAGCCGCCTCCACACGACTCCTGGAACAGGCGCGCTTCGCATTGGCGAATGCCGGACCCGGCTCCCACCAGAAGGCGCGAAAGCTCCTGGAACGGGCGCAGGCCTCCCGCAAGACCGGCGACTACATCGGTGTCCTTACCTCCGTCATCGCCCTGGAGGACGCCCTTGCACAGGAGGCCATGCCCGCCGCAAATCCCTCCTCCGATGCCATCGCCGGAAATGCCGACGAAATCCGCGGCGTGTGGATGCGCGCTGCCGCCGGCCTTCCCGGAAAGGGCTGGAACCGCACTCTCCGACAGCTGAAGGACGCCGGATTCAACGCGGTCTTCCCACATTTCCTCTCACCCTACGCCGCCGCCTGGAATTCCCGATTGGTCTCCGGACGCATAGAGCCCTCCGTGGATGACCCCGCCGGCGAATGCGTCGCCGCCGCCCAGAATCTGGGAATCCAGGTCCACGCCTGGGTGCAGGTCCTCAATGTCACTGACGCCCCGCAGTCCTTCCGAAAACGCCTGGAGGAGCAGGGACGGCTTCAGCAAAAGGAGAGCGGACAGTCCATTCCCTGGCTTTGCCCCACACAGCGCGAAAATCGGCAGCTCCTCTCGAATCTGGTGGGGGAGTTGGTCCGGAAGTATCCTCTGACTGGCGTTCAGCTCGATATGCTCCGATACGAGGGCTCCAGCTGCTGCTACTGCCCGCGCTGCCGCGCCGCCTTCCAGCAGTATCTCGGAAGAGCCCTGAAGAATTGGCCCGAGGATCTCCGGCAGGATCCCCGCGCACGCACCGCCTGGGACGCCTTCCGCGTTCGCCAAATTACCATGCTGGCAAAGGAACTCGCGGACGCCGCCCGGCGCGCACGACCAAAAATCAAGGTCTCCGCCGCCGTCTATCCCGAATGGGAGAATGCCCGCAAAGCCGTGGGACAGGCACCCCTGGATTGGCTCCAGAAGGGCATCGTCGATTTCCTCTGCCCCATGGACTACCGCGCCTCCGCGGCACTCCTCCAGGGAGACCTGGCACGACAACGTCAAAACGCCGGTTCCCAAACAGAACGAATCCTCCCCGGACTCGGCGCAACCGCATGCAGACTCTCTATCCCCGAAATCAAACGGCAAATCCAGGCCGTCCGAAATGCCGGCATGGGCGGATATCTTCTCTTCGAATGGACCGCCCAACTCGCCGAACAGTGGGTCTCCAGTCGCTAAGTAATGGGGCAATAGAAAAAAGGAGGAAGGAGGAAGGAGGAGGGAGGAAGTTAGGCCAGGGTTTCGCATTGGCGAAACCCATCGCCGGGATCAAGACCCGGCGATTGCGCCAATGCGCGCCCAATTGGCGCGCTAGTACCGCCGGTAGGCGGAAGAGCGCCTGCGGGGCCTTATAAACTAATCACTAGCCACTAATGGCTAAGTACTTACGGTGTATTTAGCACCGTTGCGGGGAGGCCCGGGGGGCGCAAGCCCCGACCTCCTTTGGTTGGCTCGCGGCTAGAGAAGCGAGTTATTACGGATGTGCCGGTCTCGAAGAGAAAAACCGCCCCATACCGCGGCACCACCGCGGAAGAGTGCCTGCAGGCACCTTATTAACTAGCCGCTACCCGCTAATTCCCAACTACTTACAAAGAGTAGTGCAGCGTGTATTCCAGCGGTGCATCCAGCTTGGGGCTTTCCAGCTTCACATCGAGGAAGAAGCCCTTTTCTTCGGGCTCCATGCGGTAGACGAAGGTTCTCACGCCGTCCTCGGCTCGGAAGGTCTGTACCAGCGCGGAATCGCCCTCGCGGCGAGTAAAGGAGACCTGATTCTCCAGCCACGAAACCGCCTCGCCGCCAATCTTTGCGGTGATCGCATCGGTGCCCTCGCGCTCAAAGACCACCGTGCCGTCCTCGGAGACCTCCAGGCGGATGGTGCGATACGGCCGCGAACTCTTCTGCAGGCGCTTCCGCGCAATCCCCCGGATGGCGAAATTGAACTCCTTGCTCGCCTTCTCCACCGCGGCATCACGGGTCTTCACCAGCGACTCCTCCGTCACATCACGATACACCGCCGCCGACAGCGAGACCGACAGGCAAAGAAACAACGCAAAAACAACCTTCACAAAACGATCAGACATACCACACTCCTGTAGCTTAAAACCCACCGAAAATGACGCCCCTCCGGGACACGGGCTTACTATAAATTAAGAAAGGAGGAAGGAGAAAGGAGAAAGGAGGAAGTGGGGACGCTGCGCGGCTCTTCCGCGGCTTAAAGCGGCGGTATCTTACCGCGGCATTCAAAAGCCGCGGAAGAGCGCCTGCGGCGCCGCTTTAACCTACTCCCTGCTACCTCCCACCTACTGCCTTCGGGCGGGGGCACGGGGGGCGCAAGCCCGACCTCCTTTGGTTGGTTCCTACCCGATCAATAACCCTGGCTCCGAATGCGCCGCCCAGTGGGATGCGTTGTTCCGTATCATGCAAGGGATATCCAAAGGACTGGGGGCAAGCCCCCCCCGCCCCCCCCTACCTACCTCATATGGGTGCATCTACCTGCCCCCATTGCACATTGCACATTTGCGCGCCAATTCGGGCGCGCTTGGCGCACGCGCCAGGAGATTCCGGCGCGGGGTTTCGGCTAAATGCGAAACCCTGGCCAAACTTCCTCCTTCCTCCTTCCTCCTTTTTCTGAAATACGTATTACACTTAGCGCCATGCCGCGCAATTGCGGGGTCCCAGGAGGATTCCGCAGGCAAGAGGACGGGATTCTCCGGCAGGGCGCGCGCTTTTTCCGTTTTCGAAAACTATTGGATGTCCTGGAGACAACCCCGCCTGACGCACTTCCTAGGAGGAGGCGCCACAGAACCACTATCGAACGCCCCAGTCATTCTCGGCGTTCTCCGGAGAGTCTCCTTTTATGCGTCCTTCTACATTATTCGTAACTCCTTGCATTGCAACGAGTTATACACACCGCAACCGCCCCCGGCGACACTTCTTCACCCTGATTGAGCTACTGGTCGTCATTGCGATCATTGCGATTTTAGCGGCGATGCTGTTGCCGGTCTTATCGAAAGCGCGGGAGCAAGCGCGGTGGACCTCGTGCATTTCGAACCAGCGCCAGCTGTCGTTGGCCTTTTTGATGTACGCCTCGGACTACGACGACTACCTGCCCTGTTTGGACAACATGAAAGGCAGTGGCGTGAACTCCTACGGTGCCACGGTGGGGGTAAAGAATTGGCTTGACGAGGTAGTGCGTCAGTACTTAGGATCTGCGGCTGCGGCCTCTTCAGAGCCCTCGAAGGTCCTTTTCTGTCCTGACGAACCGGACCATGCGGACATCGCCACCAACTACGGTCTGAACTACCTGATTGCCTCCAACGGCCAGGGTGCCCAGAAGACCACCTCCTTCCAGGCGCCAGCGGTCACCGCCATGCTGGTGGAGAACACGGGGCACCTCTGCTACTATTGCTACGTGCTGAATCCCGATGGACGCCACCTCACCGGCTCCTCCTACGGCCTCAACCGCGCCGCGCTTTTCCGCCACAAGGACGGCAAGATCTGCAATGTCTCCTTTCTGGACGGCCATGCGGAGGGCGTCACGCGCCTGAAGCTCCCCTGCCGCGAATCCTATCCGGAGATTGAGGAGGCGGTCCTGCGCAACACCTGGTTCAACCAGGGGAAGGTCTCCGCCTCCCTGGAGACCATCGAGCCCCTCTAACACCATGGGCACCGCCGCCCCCAACCGCCCCGCACTCCCACAGGACTCCCGCCGCGCACTCTGCCTGCTGGCACTCCTGACAGTGGCGCTCTTCCTGTGGAGCCTCTCCACCGGCGCCCTGGAGCTCTCCTGGAAGGAACTCCTGCTGGCACTGCTGGGACGCGGGGACGCGCAAGCCTGCCGGGTCCTCTGGGATCTGCGCCTACCCCGCGCACTGGGCGCGGTGCTGGCGGGCGGCGGGCTCTCCGTCGGCGGACTGGCCCTCCAGGGACTCCTCCGGAATCCCCTGGCCGCGCCCTCCACGCTGGGCATCAACAGCGGCGCCGCACTGGGCGCGAATCTGGCGATTCTCCTGGCGCCCGCGACCCTCCTGGCCTGGGCGACGCCGCTGTGCGCCTTCCTCGCCGCACTCTCCTTCGCACTGCTGGTGACCACCCTCGCCCGACACCGCGCCTTCACTCCGGAGGCCGTGGTCCTGACGGGCATGGCACTCAATGCCATGGCGCTGGCCGCCATCGCGCTCCTGCAGTGTTTTGCACAGGACACGCAGCTCTCCTCCGCACTCTTCTGGACCTTCGGCGATCTGGGACGCATCACCCTGAGACAGTGCCTGCCGCTGGCACTGGTCACCGCCACCGTCCTCGCCTGGCTCCTGCGCCACCAATGGCAATGCCAGGCACTGGAATGGGGCGATCCCACCGCCGAATCCCTGGGCGTGGACACCCGACGACTCCGCCGACACGGGATCCTCCTAGTCGCCCTGGTCACCGCCACCGCGGTCTCCCTCATGGGAATCCTGGGCTTCCTGGGACTGCTGGCGCCCCATCTGGCAAAACGACTCCTCCGCGGTTCCCACAGCGGACTCCTCCCCGCCGCATTCCTCGCAGGCGCCGCACTCCTGCTACTGGCGGATCTCCTCTGCCGACTCCCCGCCTGGGGAGTCCTCCTGCCCGCCGGCGCACTCACCTCACTCTTCGGCGCACCACTCTTCCTGGCACTGCTGGGCTTCACACGGAAACCCACCGGAGGAGACCGCCCATGACCGCCCCCGCCCTCCAAATCAACGGACTCTCCTTCGCCTACGGCAACCACCAAGTCCTCTCGGAGCTCTCCTTCACCCTATCCCCCGGACAATGCCTGGCGTTGCTGGGAGAAAACGGCTCCGGGAAATCCACCCTCCTGCACTGCCTGGCGGGACTCCTGACGCCCTCCACACACGATGCCATCCGGCTGGAAGGAACGCCCCTCGCTGCCCTGGACCGCACCGCCCGCGCACGCAAAATCGCCCTCCTCCCACAACACTCGCCCCTCCCACAATGCACCGCACGGGAGGCGGTGCTACTAGGGCGACTCCCACAGGGACACTGGCGACCCTCCCCCGCCGATCTCCACGCCGCGCAGGAGGCACTGGAGCTCACCGGTGCCGCAGAATGGTCCGACCGCCCCCTGGAGCAGCTCTCCGGCGGACAACGCCAGCGAGTCCTCCTGGCGCGATGCCTGGCGCAGGAACCGCGGCTGCTGCTTTTGGACGAGCCCACCAGCAGCCTGGATGTCCGTGCGCAAATGGAGATCTCCGCACTGCTGCGTCGCCTGACGGAGGAGCGCGGGCTCCTTACGGTGCTGGCCACCCATAGCCCCGCGCAGGCCCTCCAGACCGCCCACCAGTGCCTCCTTCTGAAAGACGGATGCGCCCTCGCCCAGGGCGCCCCCCGCGAGGTCCTCTCCGGCGAAAATCTCTCCCGACTCTACGGTGTCCAGGCGCGGCTCATCCCCGGCACCACCGCCTTCGATTTCCTCCCGCCACAATGACCCGCCGACACGCACAAATCGCACTCGCACTGTTGCTGGCGCTATTCTGTTTTCTAGTTGGCTGCGCCCCGAAAAGCGAGGAGTCACCTACCGTCGCCATGCGTGAAGTCACCGACTGCCTGGACCGACGAGTCGTGCTCCCTGCGAAGATAGAGCGTGTGGTCTGCATTGGCGCGGGGGCCTTGCGCCTCTACTGCTATGTAGGCGAGGTCGAGGACCTAGTGGGCGTGGAGGCATGCGAGAAGGGCTTCCTCTTCTCCTTCCGACCCTACCAGGATGCCCACAAGGAGCTCTTCCGTTCCCTGCCCACCATCGGCTCCGGAGGTCCCGGCGGCGCACTGGATCCGGAGGCACTCCTGGCCTGCCGGCCCCAGGTCATCATCTCCACCTTCTACTCCTCACCCGGCGAAATGGAGAAGCTCCAGCGCGATACCGGCATCCCCGTGGTGGTGCTCCACTACGGCACCCAGGAGGTCTTCGATCCCATGGTCGACCGCTCTCTGGACATCCTGGGGACTGTCCTGGACCGCCAACCACGTGCCACGGAGGTCCGGGAATACATCCGCGGCATCCAAGGTGACCTGGAGCGCCGCACAGCCGGCGTCCCTGATTCGGAGCGTCCGAGGGTCTATCTCGCCGGACACCCCCGCTTCGGGCTCCAGGGCTTCGGAAGCACCCTAGCACACTCCCCACTCCTCCAGGCAATCCACGCCAAGAATGCCGTGGACGAACTCCCTGGAGGCGCCGGTCCCCGTCATCTGACACTGGAGGAGGTCCTGGCGCTGGATCCCCAAGTGATCTTTCTGGACGACAGCGCCACATCCATCGTCCAGGACGAATTTCAGAAGCGCCCGGAGGTCTTCCGCCTCATGACGGCAGTGCGCGACAGACGCATCCACCGGATCCTCCCCTACAACGCCTACTACACGAATCTGGAGATGGCCTACGCCGACGGCTATCTCATGGGGAAGGCGCTCTACCCCAGCGCCTTCCAAGACGTAGATCCCCGCCAGAAAGCCGCCGAAATCGCCGAATTCCTCCTAGGAGTCCCCGTGGAGATCCCCTGGCCCGAAGACACTCCGATCCTCCCATGACAACCACGACTCTGGAAGAAATCCTCGCGCTCCTGGAGAGCGTCCCGTCACACCCCGATGGCGCCCCACGCATCCTGGCAATCGACGGACGCTCCGCCGCCGGTAAATCCACCCTCGCCGATGCCCTGGCGGGATGCCTGGGACCCGAATGCGGAGTGGTCCACGCGGACCACTTCTTCCTGCCACCAGAGCTGCGCACTCCCGAACGGCGTTCCCAACCCGGCGGAAATATCCACTACGAGCGGCTCCTGACGGAGGTCATGCCCTTCCTGCATCGCCCCCAGGCATTCGCATACCAACCCTTCTCCTGCCAAACCGGCACCCTGGACGATAACTCCATCACCCTGCCAGAGTGCCACTCCTGGCGAATCCTGGAGGGAAGCTACGCCCTCCACCCCGCATTGGGACACTATTACGACCTGGCACTCTTCCTCGACATCACCCCAGACGAACAGCTCCGCCGCATCACCTTCCGAAACGGCCCCGCCAAAGCCGCCGTCTTCCAGTCCCTCTGGATCCCCCTAGAAGAGGAGTATATCGCAAAGTGCCACCCGCAAGAAAGCGCCACCGTGGTGCGCTTCGCACGCCCATAGGCGGCAGGGAGGAAGTAGAAGGGAGCAGGGAGTAGCTTTATAAGGTGCCTGCGGCGCTCTTCCGCAGTTAGAGATGCAACGGCTTCTTTGGGGCATCATATCATTGCACGCAAGCGCTAACTCCTAACTCAAAACTGCGGGCCAATCTGGGCCCGCCGGCGGTTTGCTGGTGCGTAGCGCCAGCAAGGCCAACTGCAGAATGGCCACAACTCCTCATTCCTCATTCCTCATTCCTCATTTAATCCCCTTTCGCCTGCGCCGATCGGCGCAGGCGAAAGGGGATTATCTTATCCGGCATGTCTACTTATCCGACAGCATCCAGTCTTATCAAGGCATTGCGGCACTTTGGTGCCAGCCGTCACAATCAGCGGAAGGCGCCCTTTTTTGTGGTGGAGGGCATCCGGGTTTGTGGCGAAGCGCTATCGCGGCGTCCGTCGTGGCTAGAGGGCGCATTGGTCTCGCGGTCCTTTGCGGATTCCGAGGAGGGCGGGCGTTTTTGTGGATTGCTGGAAGCGCGGAACCTGCGTCCCTGCGTCCTGTCGGAAGGCGAGTTCGGGGAATTAGCGATGACAGAGGGTCCCCAGGGGGTCATGCTGATCATGAAGAAGCCGGAGCCCCGTGCGCCGGAGTCCCTGAGCACGCCCTGCACCCTGATTCTGGACCAAGTGCGGGAGCCCGGCAATGTGGGGACCATCCTCCGCACTGCGTGGGCGGCGGGACTCTCCCAGGTATGGTTCACTGCCGGCAGCGCGGATCCCTGGAATCCCAAGGTGGTCCGCAGCGGCATGGGCGCGCAATTCGCCCTGGAAACACACCTCTTCCCCGATCTCCCCGCCGCCGCACAGGCCTTCCATAATCTGGGCGGCAAGCGCGTCTGGTGCGCCATGATGGAAGCCAAGACCACGCTCTTCAGCGACGACTTCGAGCCCGCCGGCGGCGCCATCGTGCTGGGCAACGAGGGCAATGGCATCACCCACCCCGAAGTCGGCACCGCCGTCACCATCCCCATGCCCGGACACGCCGAATCCCTCAATGTGGCACAGGCAGGGACACTCCTCCTCTTCGAGGCACTCCGCCGAAGCGCCCCTCATGCCTAGGCGCTAAAAAGACTTTAGCACTAAAAACCTCCCAAATTTTCCTCCCACCATGGGCGACAACGCACACTTTTCCCGCCGCGCGGAGCTCCTCCTTTCGGCACTCCTCCTCTTTCTCCTGGCAACCGCGCTCCCCGCGCAAATCGCCCTGGATCTCCAGGTCAGCCAGAAGCGCTTCCTGCGCTACGAGCCCATCAAGCTCCTCCTGACGGTGAGCAATCTCTCTGGCAATACCCTGGATTTCGATGGCGACACCCCGGAAAAGCAGGGGCGCATCGCCTTCGAGATCACCAGCGCCTCCGGACGAGTCCCGAAGCTCGTGAATTCCCTGGGGAACCCCGCCAGCGGACTCCACCTGGCGCCCGGCGAGACCCGCACCCTGGAGATCCTCCTGAACCAGTATTACGACATGCAGCGAGAGGACGGCTATACCGTCCAGGCGCTCCTGGATCACAACCGGTTGCCCCGCCGGCACATCTCCCACTCCGTGCGCGTGGAGGTCCAGGACGGCCTGCCCATCCTGGTCAAGAATATCGGCCTGCCCACCGAGCGCAAGACCGGCCTCATCAAGGCGATACAGCTCTCGCTCCTGCGCTTCGCCGATATCGACGAGGATATCTATGCCCTCCGCGCCGAGGACAACGACAATGTCTATGCCGTCTATCGACTGGGATCCTTCATCGACGGCGAGAAGCCCCAGATGGAACTGGACGACAATAGCCTGGTACATGTGCTCCTCCAGATTCGTCCCCGACTCTACGTCTACTACATCTTCGGTTTCGAGGGCCGCACTCTCCGGCTTCGCCAAAAGCGCTTCTATGTCTCTGCAGACGGCGCGCCGCCCTCCCTCAATCGCGACGCAGGATACCTCCGCGTGATCCACGGACAAATCGCGCGGGAGGGAATCGACTACTACGAGCCCAAGGACGACGAAAAGAAGTAACGATCCCTTCCGACTATGGACGAGTATTCCCGCACGCCTCTTCGCGCCGACCAAGACGCCCCCGCCTACGACTTTCCACCACAACAGCCCTCCATGAACCAGACTCCGCAAAAAGCGCCCTTCGCTTCCCGCGCACAGAATTTCATCCTGGGATGCCTGGTCGGAATCCTCCTCGCCATCCTGGCGCCTGTGCTTCTGCTGGGAGGCTGCGTGTATTCCTGCGGACGGGCACTGGATGGCGTGGATACGGGGTCGCTGTTGCAGAGCACGAGCATTCTGAATAGCGAGGTCATTCGGGAGGGCGAAGGAGAGGAGAAGATCGCGGTGCTTTCGATCTCCGGCGTCATCGGATACTACCCGGAATCCGCCTTCTTCGACGCGCCCCGCAGCGGCAATGCCGCGCGTCTCCAGGAGGAGCTCCGGAAGATCCAGGAGTCCGGCGAATACTCCGCGCTGGTTCTGGATATGAACACCCCCGGCGGCGAAGTGGTGGCCTGCGACCAGATCCGCACCCAGCTGGATCGACTCACAATCCCCGTGGTCACCTGCATGCGCTCCATGGCCACGTCCGGAGGATACTACATCGCCAGCGGCAGCGATGTCATCGTCGCAAATCCCATGACGCTCACCGGATCCATCGGCGTCATCCTCCAGAGCGTGGAATACAAGGAGCTCCTGGAGAAGCTCGGCGTGAAATCCGTGGTCTATCGCTCCGGCGATTTCAAGGACATCCTCAGCGGCGCGCGCGAGGCCACTCCCGAGGAAAAGGAATACCTCCAAAAGATGGTCACACAGGACTTCCACCACTTCTGCGAGGTCGTCTCCCGCGGACGCGCCAAACGCTTCCCCACTCCCGAAGACGTGGCAAAATCCCCCGCTGGCGATGGACGCCCCATCTCCGGTGATGACGCCCTCACCCTGGGATTGGTGGATGCCCTGGGAGATTTCGAGGATGCCCTCGAAATTGCGAAGAGCCTGGGGAAATGCCCCGATGCCTCCGTCGTCCGCGTGGGCTCCCAAAATACCCTCCGCGCATTCTTCGAGAACTATTCGAACCTCCCTCATAAGAACGCCTCCATCACTCTGCCGGGCATGCCACAGGGGGCCCTCCCTGCAGGAGAGAGATTCTATCTCGCCGCACCCGTGCGGTAATACCGAAAAAAAGGAGGAAGGAGGAAGCGCCTTCCTCCTTTCTCCTTTTTTCTATGGATAAGCTTATTATTTTTGCAGCTCATACGAAATCGCTGTTGAACTTCCGGTTGCCCTTGGCGCGGGCGTATTTGTCCCGTGGCTGGGAAGTAGTGGCAGTGGGTCCAGGGGACGAAGCGGAGTGGTCTGCGCGCTTTGCGGCACACGGCATCCGTTTCCGGTCGGTGCCACTGGATCGCAATGGTCTGAATCCACTGTCGGACTGGCGGCTGCAGCGGGCGCTGCTGCGGCTCTTTCGTGAGGAGCAGCCGCGGCTGCTCTTCTGTAGCCAGGCGAAAGCGGTGGTCTATGGCGTGCCGGCGGCCGCGAAAGCGGGAGTGCCGGGACGCTATGCGCTCATCTCCGGATTGGGGTCCATCTTCCGCGGACGCGGACTGAAGAACGCGATTCTGCGCGCAGGGCTCTCCTGGAAATACTCCCGCGCCCTGAAACACGCACAGCGGGTCTTTTTCCAGAATACGGACGACTCCGGAGTCTTCCTGGAACGCCATCTGGTCTCTCCGGAACAGGTGCGATGGATTCCCGGCAGCGGTGTGGATACGAAGAAATTCCAGCCACTGCCCCTCCCCGAAGAGCCCGTCTTTCTGCTGGTGGCGCGACTGCTGAAGGACAAGGGCGTCCGGGAATACCTCCAGGCCGCACGGGAACTACGCCAAAAGAATCCCCGCTGCAAATTCCTCCTGGCAGGTCCTTTCGATACCAATCCCACCTCCCTCACACCCGAAGAACTGAAGCCCTACCAGGAGGACGGCACGGTGGAGTATCTCGGCGAACTGGACGACGTACGCCCCGCACACGCCCGCGCCAGCGTCTTCGTCCTCCCAAGCTACCACGAGGGCACTCCCATGAGCACCCTGGAGGCCATGAGCTGCGGACGCGCCGTGATCACCACCGACGCCCCCGGCTGCCGCGAGACGGTCCGCCCCGGAGAAAATGGCCTGATGGTCCCGCCACACGACGCCCCCGCTCTCCGCGATGCCATGGAGACCCTGGCGAATTCCCCCGGACTGCGCGCCTCCATGGGCGCCCGGAGCCGCCAGCTGGCCGAAGAGGTCTTCTCCGCCGAAAAGGTCACTGCACTTCTGGTGAAGGAAATGATGATATAAGTAATTAGTAATCAGCGATTAGTGATTAGTTGAGCGGTCGCTGCGCGGCTCTTCCGCGGCCGGAGCCGCGGTACTAATGCCGGCCCCTTGGCCGCTAGAGTGACGCGTGCCTTTCAAGGCGCAATATTACCGAAGACTACCAAAGGAGGTGGGGCCGCCGCCCCCGGCCCCCCGCCTAGCCTAGGTAAAAGGTAGAAGCTTGTAGGTAGAAGGTAAATAAGGTGCCGCAGGCGCTCTTCCGCCTACCGGCGGTACCATTTTTGCCTTTTCCCTTTTTTGCGCGCCAATTTGGGCGCGCTCTATGCAGCGCGCCGCAGGCGGTCCTCACTTCCTCCTTCCTCCTTCCTCCTTCTTTCGC
>CAZMWS010000038.1:0-9585 GCA_964570085.1 uncultured Lentisphaeraceae bacterium
TACGGGGGGCGCAAGCCCCTCCGTCCTTTGGAGATCTTCCTGCGAAAACCGCGCTAGGAAGGAACGCCCCGATGGGAAGCCCGCGCCGCTCTGCGAACCCCAAAAGCCGGTACCCGCACCGCCGCCTCAGCGGCGGAAGAGCGCCTGCGGCACCACACAACCCTACTACCTGCTCCCTGCTCCCTACTACCTAGCAAGGGGGGGTACGGGGGGCGCAAGCCCCTCCGTCCTTTGGTTGGTCCCCTGCTAGGTAGAGGCGCGTCAGGGGCTGGTAGCGTTTTCGAAGGCGGGGCTGCATTTCCGCACCGCCGCCTCAGCGGCGGAAGAGCCGCGCAGCGACCTTATTAACTAATCACTAACCACTAATTGCTAAGTACTTACAGCGCGCCAGCGCCGCGCTGGCTACTGCAAGAACCGCGGATCCACATCCACCTCCACGGGCACCTTCCGGAGCTCGGCAGCGGGCGTCTGTGCCATGGCGCGGCGGCAGGCGTTCACCAGGGCGCGCACATTGACGGAGCGTAGCAGCATCTGGTAGCGGAACTTTCCCGCCAGTCGTGCGAAGGGGGCAGGCATGGGTCCCAGGACCATGACCTCAGAAGAGAGCAGTGGCTGCACCCGTGCGGCGAAGGCCTCAGCCGCTCCGCGGGCGGCCTCCTCCTCCTCGTGCCGGAAATGCAGCAGCACCAGATGTCCGTAGGGCGGAAAGACCAGCGTCTCCCGTGCAGGGAGTTCCTGCTGTGCAAAAGCGTGGTAGTCGTGATGCCGTGCGGCCACCAGGGCGTAGTTATCGGGCGTGCAGGTCTGCACCACCACCCGTCCTGGGAGTTCTCCGCGACCGGCGCGTCCTGCCACCTGTGTGATCAGATCGAAGGTCCGTTCTGCCGAACGGAAATCCGGCAGATTGAGCCCGATATCCGCCTGGATGATTCCCACCACGGTGACATGGGGGAAATCCAGTCCCTTGGCGATCATCTGAGTGCCGATGAGGATATCGATGTGCCGTCCGCGGAAGGCCTCCAGGACCTTCCGGTAGGACTCCGCCGTGGTCATGGTATCCGAGTCCATGCGCGCCACCAGGGCATTGGGGAAGATCGCGCGCGTCACAGCCTCCACACGCTCGGTGCCATAGCCGCCAAAGCGAATGCGGGGATTCCCGCATTGGGGACAGACCTCCGGGGCGTCCAGGGTGGCGTTGCAATGGTGGCACACCAGCTTTCCGATCTTCCGGTGGAAGGTGTACGTGACGCTGCAATTGTCGCAGCTGGCGGTGTATCCGCACTCGGAGCAGGTCAGCGTGGTGGCGTAGCCCCGTCGATTGAGAAAGAGAATCACCTGTTCGTGACGGGAGAGCGCCTGGTCAATGAGCTCCTTCAGCCGACGCGAAAAGAAGCTCCCGCGCTCCTCCTCTTTCCGCAGGGAGCGCTCCAGGCGCATGTCCACGACCTCCACCGTCGGCAACGGATGGGAATCCACGCGCTCCGGCATCTCCACCAGGCGATACTTGCCTATCTGGCAGTTGTGGTAGGACTCCAGGGAGGGCGTAGCCGACCCCAAGACCACAGCACAGCCCTCCAGACGCCCACGAACAACCGCCACATCCCGGGCGTTATAGCGGGGCATCTCGTCCTGCTTGTAGGTGGATTCGTGCTCCTCATCCACCACCACCAATCCCAAGTCCCGGAAGGGCGCGAAGAGCGCCGAGCGGGCGCCCACCGCAATGCGGCTGCGACCGCCGGCAATGCGGGTCCATTCATCGAAGCGCTGTCCGTCGGTGAGGCCGCTATGGAGCACGGAGACCTGTTCGCCGAAGCGCTGACGGAAACGAAGCGCGGTCTGGGGCGTCAGGGCGATCTCGGGCACCAGGACGATGGCGGAACGCCCCTTCTTCAGACAGTGGTCGATGGCCTGGAGATAGACCTCCGTCTTGCCGCTGCCGGTGACCCCATGAAGCAAGATGGGCTTCGGATGCGGGGAATCCAACTCCTCCACTATGGCGGACAACGCCGCAGACTGACACGCCGTCAGCTCCTTCGGGGCATCCCGCTGAATGACCACATTCCCGAAGGGATCCCGCTCCTCCACGCGCCGCGATTTGACCAGCCAGCCCTTCTCCACCAGCCCGTCAATCACGCTCTTGCCGGCATCCACGGCGCCCAGGGTCTCCCGCGTAGGAAGGCTCCCTCCCAGGCGCACCAGGGTCTTCAGGACCTTCTGGCGCTTGGGCGTCAATGCCTGGAACTCCACGCTCCCCTGATCCAATGCCTTGGGAGCCAAATCGATATACTCCGCCTCACGATGCTGCATCTCGCCCTTTCGCACGACGGCGGGCAACAGATTCCAGATGACTCTCTCGTGAGTGGCACAGTAGTAATCGCAGAGCCAATCTGCCAGCTTCAGCAGTTGCGGCGGAATCTGCCGCGAGGGGTCCTCCACCGCCAAGATCGGCGATGACTTGTAGGCGGAATACTCCTTCAACTTCAACACATAGCCGGATTTCTCCTTCGTGCGGAACATGGCGCGCACGCGGCATCCCGGATAGACGGTCCCTTCCGGCCACTCCGGAGGCACCAGGTAGTCGAAACACTTCCCCGTCGCCAAATTGAATACTACTTCGGCAAACATCCGCTCAAACCCAAAACTCTATCTCTCCCCAAAGGCCCCTCGAACTCCCGCAATATCACACCTCCCCCCTCAATGGCAAAAACGCCCGACAGCCCGCAGGAAGAATTCCTCCCGCGGACTGCCAGACGTCCTCGCCTTTAGAAGGACTTCGTGAAGTCCACGGGAGCGGCGTCCTGCGCCGCCACCGTCTTCTTGGGATAGCGGCTAGTGGCGATGAGCTCCTGGAGCTTCGCTGCGTAGATGCTGGAATCCAGGGGAAGCGTGACGGGCTTTTTGAGGAAGCCGGAGAGCATCATGGCGTTGGACAACTCCAGGCCGCGGATGCCCTCCTCGATGGGTGCCTTCAGCTTGGCGCCATTGCGGATGGCATCCACCACATTGGCCACCACGCGCATGTGCTGGGTCTGCCCCACATCATCGGGGGCGAAGAAGATCTCGCAATCCCAGGACTCGGGGGGCTGGAACCCGGTCTTGGAGGTGCGGATGTGTTCCTGGGTGGAGATCGCATGACGCTTGTAGAGGAGGCGGTTGTTCTCGAAGACCACGCGTCCGTGCTCGGCGGCAATCTCCAGACGGTTGGTTCCGGGAGCCTCGCCGGTGGTGGTGATGAAGTTGCCGGTGGCGCCATTGGGATACTCCAGGTAGGCATTCACCTCGTCCTCCACCTCGATGTCGTGATACTTGCCCAGGAAGATATGGGCATCCACTAGACTGGGCATGCCGAAGAGCCAGGTCATGAGATCCAGCTGGTGCGGGCACTGGTTGGTCAAGACACCGCCGCCCTCGCCGCGCCAGGAGGCACGCCAGTCGCCAGAATCATAATACTGCTGGGTGCGATACCAGTCGGTGATGATCCAGTTCACACGGCGAATCTCACCTAGGTCGCCAGAGTCAATGAGCTGCTTGATCTTGATGTGGGCATCGCGAGTGCGCTGGTTCAGCATGATGCCCTTCACCAGCTCGGGATGCTTCGCACACTCCGCCAACAGACGCTCCGCATCCGCCTTGTGCACACACAACGGCTTCTCCACATTCACGTGCATGCCGTGATTCATGGCCTCAATGGCCAGAGTCGCATGCTGGAAGTGCGGGACCTCAATCATCGCCAACTCCACACCGGATTTCTCGAAGAACTCCTCGTCCGTGGTGTAGAAGGACACATTCTCACGCGCGGATGCATTAATGCGGTCAAAGGCCTTGGGATTCAGGTCGCAGACGGCAGTCAGCTTCGCGCCAGGCACCTGATAAAGAGTGTTGGCAATGGCAGAACCCATGTTGCCACAACCAATAATGCCGATTTTTACCGGTTCCATTAAAAAAGTCCAGGGAGTTTTGTGAGTGAAACAGATGAAAAAACGCAAGCCCCCTCCCCCTCTATCCAAGGAGGACGGGACTTTCGCGCCGTAGGGAAAGACAGCGGGATAATATACCCCGGGCAGGGTATATTAGGCAACTTCCCGCTGGGAAATGCCCGAGTGGCGAAATGGCAGACGCAAGAGACTTAAAATCTCTCGATGGAAACATCTTGCGGGTTCGAGTCCCGCCTCGGGCACCACACTATTCTATCTCCCCAAAGACGCCGGACGCACCTATTCCCTACGCGACGACGACACACACACGATATCCCAGAATATTCCTCAGGTAACGCCCGCCCTACCCCCACACAGGTGGCGAAGACTCCCCCCCACAGAACGCCTTCGCCGCCGTTTGCGTCATCTCCTCGTCACGGCTGTTCCGCCTTCTTGGCGGCAGCCAGAGCCGCCCGGCGCTTCCGCACGAGATATTTCGCCGAAACCAGCTTCGGCTTGCCATTCTTGTCGGCGACCACCGCCTTGTAGCCCAGCTTCGCCTTGCGCTCCATCTCCTCGTCCACGGCCATCTGCAGGGCCCACACGGCCTTCTTTGCTTCTTCACTCGGTTCGGAGGACAGTATGCAATTGGGGAAATCGGACTGCATCATGGATCTCTATGGGGCTGCCTAGCCGTTTTTCAAAAATAGGAACGAAAACTTCTCCCTCATTATCCAAGCAAAGCGTCTGATCGCAGACCTGTGCGTATTCAAACAAGTTCCGGACGCTTCGCGGGAATCGCCGTAAGATATCGTCTTTTGGGATGTCGTGCCCGCCCTGGAGGACTCGCTGTCGGACCCTCATGGCGGAGAACTCGGCACTCGGGACAAAGAGATAGATAAGCACCACCTTCCAGCCATCCTTGCGCCATTGTGCAATCTTCGGCAGATACATGCGTCCGGAGAGCGTCGTTTCAAAGGCGAAGTCCCTCCGAGCGGCGATCTTTTGCTCCAAAGTCTCAAGAAAGATCTTTCCCGCCTGGAGCATTCCTGCCTGGAAATCCAGTGGAGAGAGCCCCTTCGCGATCTCATCGGCATTGACGAAATCATGACAGGAAACGACCGCAGGGAGGTACTTCAGCGCGAAAGTCGTCTTTCCGGCTCCGTTAGGACCGGCGACAATGTAACAGCATCGCCGTCATTCCGCATCCATCACCAAGGAGACGTCCTAGTGTTTTCTTCGATCGAGCTTTGTGGCCAGCCGCATGCCGAGGGACTGGAAGACCTGTGCCACCGCCACCAGGAGGACAAGTGTGATCAGCATGATGGTGGTGTTGTAGCGATGGTATCCATAGCGGATGGCCAGATCGCCCAGTCCACCACCACCCACGGCTCCCGCCATGGCGGAGTATCCCAGGATGGTCCCCACGGCGATGGTGACTCCCACAATGAGGGAGGTCCGCGCCTCCGGCAACAGCACCTTCGCTATGATCTGCCAGAGAGAGGCGCCCATGGATTCGGCGGCCTCCACCACACCGCGGTCAACCTCTTTCAGGGAGGACTCCACCATGCGTCCCACGAAGGGCGCGGCGGAGATGACCAAGGGCACGATGGTGGCGTTGGAGCCGTAGGACTTTCCCACCAGCATCCGAGTGAAGGGGATGATGACCACCAGGAGAATAATGAAGGGGACGCTTCGCAGGAGATTGCAGACCACATCCAGAGAGCGGTAGACGGGCTGGCAGGGTCGCAGCCCCTGTTGGTCCGTGACAGTAAGGGCGATTCCCAGGGGGATTCCCAGGAGATACGCGAAGAGCGTGGAGACCAGCGTCATGTAGAGGGTCTCCAGCGTGGCGTCCGTCAGCATGACGACGAGCTGCGTGGTCTGGGAACTGGCGCCCAAGGAGCCCAGGATATTCGTCAGAAACTCATTCATGGCTTTGCTCCTCCTCCACTTCTAGGGGATTCAGGCCCTTGCGTTGGAAGAACTCCATGAACTTCTCGGCCAGGGGTTCGGAATCGGGCAACTGCACAATCATCTCGCCCACCGCGCGGCCATTGACGGTCTTGGTGGCGGCATAGAGGATATTCAGAGGCGTGCGGCACTCGATCATGATATTGCCCAACATGGGCTCAAAGGCAGTCAATCCAGTAAAGGTGATGCGGACGATCTTTCCACTGCGGATCTCATCCACGGAGGCGGGCGCGGCATCCGCCAGTACCAGCCGACGGGCGGCGGCAGTCTGAGGGCTCCGGAAGACCTGCTCCACCGTGCCCTGCTCCGCCACGCGACCCTTGTCCAAAACCACCACCTCCGTGCAGATCTCCTGGATTACGCTCATCTCATGGGTGATGACGATGATGGTGATTCCGAAGCGTTCGTTGAGGTCCTTCAGAAGATGGAGAATGGACGCGGTCGTCTGGGGATCCAGGGCGCTGGTCGCCTCGTCGGAAAGAATGATTCCGGGATTGGTGGCCAGGACTCGCGCGATGGCCACGCGCTGGCGCTGTCCGCCGGAGAGCTGTGCGGGGTAGGCATCCGCCTTGTCTGAGAGCCCCACCACCTCCAGCATCTCCTCCGCCTTCTTGCGGGCCTCCCGAGCAGGCACCCCCGCGATCTCCAAAGGAAAGAGGACATTCCCCAGCACCGTGCGCTGCATCAGCAGATTGAAGCCCTGGAAGATCATGCCGATATTTCGGCGCGCCAGGCGCAACTCCTTCCGGGGCAGCTCCGTCAGATGCTGTCCCTGCACCCACACCTCGCCGGAACTGGGGCGCTCCAGCAGATTCAGGCAGCGCACCAGGGTGCTCTTGCCGGCGCCAGAGAGTCCGATGACCCCGAAAATGGCGCCCTTCCGCACGGTGAAAGAGATGCCGTCCAGCGCACGGAAAGTCCCCTGGGAGGTCGCAAAATCCTTCACCAGGTCCCGAACGCGGATCACCACCTCGCCTTCCTGATTCAAGTTGTCTATACTCGCTTCACTCATGAATCACTCTCGAAAAAACACCGCATCAGAGGTCCTCAAAACGGAGACCTGACGACGGCAAAAAAGCCACGCGGACACGGAATCATGCAACGGGGACCGTGCCCGCGCGGATGAAAAGGCCGGAGGACGGCCCCTCCGGCATGAGAATGCCCGACGCGCCTAGTCCGCGAAGGGGACCACGGCGCCGTCGTACTTTTCCTCAATGAACTTCCGGATGGGCTCGGACTTCAGGACATCCACCAGCGCACGCACGATGGTGTCGTTCTCGCGTCCTGCCTTGACGGTGATGATGTTCACGTAGGTCTTGGCGGCCTGGGAATCGGACTTCTCGGCGGTGAGGGCGTCCTTGCCCACGGAAAGCCCCGCCTGCAAGGCGTAGTTTCCGTTGAGGACCACGAAGGCCACATCGCCGCGCATACGGGCCACCTGGGCGGCCTCCAACTCAATCACGTTGATCTTCTTGGCGTAGGAGACGATGTCCTGCTTGGTGGCGGTGAGACCAGCGCCCTCCCGCAAAGTCAGAATGCCATTGTCCGCCAAAAGCAACAACGCACGCGCCTCGTTGGTGGTGTCGTTGGGCACCGCGATGGCATCGCCATCCGACAGCTCCGACAAATTGGACTTCTTGCCGGGATAAATGCCGAAGGGCTCGTAGTGGATGCCACCGGCGTTCACCAAGTGCAAGCCCTTCTCCTCGTTGATGGAGTTCAGGAAGGGAATGTGCTCCATGTAGTTGGCATCAAACTCGCCACTCTCCACCACCAGGTTCGGCTGGATGTAGTCGTCAAAGGTGGTCACCTCAAGGGTGTACCCACGCTCCGCCATCAACGGCTTCGCTTGCTCCAAAATCTCAGCGTGCGGAGTGATGGACGCCGCAACACGAATGATGTCCGCAGACACCGCCCCAGAGGGCTTGCAACCCACTAGAAACAACGCGGCACCCGCTATCAAAGAAACAACAACAGACAAACGCTTCATCTAAACACCTCCTCCCGCTCACAAAACACGGGATGCTGTCACGATTCCAAAAACTCTCAAAACTTAAAACACAACTAAAATGCCTAACATTCGGCGCGGCCCTTACCATATAGCCACTTGCGCATTTTACGACACCGCCCGACAAGAAAACCAAGAAAAACTCGTGTAATCCGGTTGTGTTTCCGGGATTCTCCCGTCTTTTTGCGGGTTTCCCCGGGGGATTTTCCTTGGGCAATGGGGGTAAATCTACCCTTTCAACGGCGGCGTGTCTTCCAGAGTGGTGGGTTGATCGTCGCGGAGTTCTTCCAATCGAGCGAGGTATTCCTCCCGTGGGACCTCCCGTGCGCCGAAGGACTGGGAGAGTGGTGTGACCATTTGGGTATCCACGAGGATGATTCCCGCCTTCTGGAGGACTTGGGCGGCGAAGCAGAATGCGTGTTTTGAGGCGCCGGAGACCTTGAAGAACATGCTTTCCCCGCAGAAGACCCTCCCGATGATCACGCCGTAGAGTCCGCCGGCCAATTCTCCATCGGGCGTAAAGGCCTCGAAGCTATGGGCGTATCCCATCTTATGGAAATCGTGGTAGGCGCGGATCATCTTCTGGGTAATCCAGGTGCCAGGTCCATCGGGTCGCGGCGCCTTCGCGCACTCCTGGATCACCTGCAGGAAGCAGCTATCGATGCGAAAGGTGAAGGGCGTCTTCTTCCATTCCCGCAGGAGGCTCTTCCGGATGTGGAATTCCTCCAGGGGGAGGATTCCGCGCATGGGTGGCGAAGCCCAGAGGATGGTCTCCTCCTCATAGGGCCATGGGAAGATCCCGTGGTAGTAGGCATCCAGGAGCATGGCGCAGTCCAATCCCTCGCTGTAGCACAGTGCGCCATCCTCCAGGGACTCTTCCGGCGGTGGGAAGATGCTCTGGAAGCGCCAGGGCGCCGCCCGCCAGAGCGCGCGCAGCTCCTTCGTCCAAATGGAATCCGCCTGCTGGCTCATCGGATGAAATTCGTGATGCAGCGTTCTTCGGCGAGGACGGGTCCCGGCACGCCGGCCGCCCTCCCCGCCTCGAAGCTCCGAATCATCCAGGCCATCTTCACGGCCAGATTCCGCATGATCTGGAGGCCCTCCAGATCCTTCTCCACATCCGCGGCACAATTCCCGTGGACCATATTCCAATACTGGGAGGGCACCATGGGCATTCCCGAAATGGGATAGAACTTGTTCATGGCATCCAGGGCCGCAGTGGCGCCGCCGCGACGGCAGCTGACCACCGAGGCGGCGGGCTTTCCCGAGAGCACCCGCGCACCGGCGCTGTAAAAGAGACGGCTCATGAAAGAGAGGATATCCCCGCAGGGCGCCGCAAAATGTACCGGGGATCCAAAGACAAAGCCCTGCGCACTCTCCGCTAGAACCGCAAAACGATTCACCGCGTCGTCAAAGACGCACCGGCCATGCTCCCGACAAAAGCCACACCCACGGCAACTGCCCGCCTTTAACGCGCCAGCCTCACCAATCCAGAAGATCTCCGATTCTACTCCCAGGGACTCCAACTGACGAGAGATCTCGCGCAACGCCGTATAAGTGCAGCCGTGCTCGTGGGGACTGCCGTTGACAAGAAGGACTTTGCTCATTGGTTGTGAAAATGAATCAACTGTTGTGCTAGGAAACGCGATATATGTCGAGGACCGCGACATATGTTGAGATCCACCGCGA
>CAZMWS010000038.1:9685-12902 GCA_964570085.1 uncultured Lentisphaeraceae bacterium
ATTTTCCGGATAGATAGCAAATGCGCCGCCGGCTTCCACGGTAGACGGGAAACGCGGGCGGCGCGAGCGGTGTCCCCTCCCGCAGGGAAATGCCCTCCGGGAAGGAAATTAGGAAAGAGGAGGCTATTGCTCCATCTTCTTCAGATAGTTCTCCAGCTGTTCGCGGGAATACTTCTTCAGCAGGCGGGTGCTGGGGCGGCGGACCTTCTTCTTGGCTTTGGCGGCCTTCTTCGCAGCAGCCTTGGCATCCTTCTTCGCCTGGCGCTTGGCGGCCTTCTCCGCATCCTTCTTCGCCTTCTTCGCGGCATCCAGAGCAGCCACCACATCGGCAACGGCCTCAACGGACTTCTTCAAAATGTCCTCAGCCACCTTCTCGGCGTACTTCTTCACGATCTTGTCACTCAAGATCTGAGCGAATCCACGACGAACACGCTTCTTTGCTTGTGCCATAATAAAAAAATCTCCTGTTGGTTCCTATGTTTACGGGTAAAGCGGTTATTCCTGTAACTTCACAACCGCTTCAGATCTCGGACCTTTTCCGACACCAAGGATATTATAAACACTCTTTTGCAAATTCCATTCATTTTTTTGCAAAAAATCGTTTCCGGACAACAATTTTAACCCAATACTAACAGATTCCCCCCGCGAAAAATAAGGCATTAACGCGATCTCCCCCGCCCGACGCCCATTTTCTGCAAACTCCCCCAAAAGCTTCTCTCGCCTCCTTCGGACAGGATACATTTGGCATTTTCGCGAGAACACAATAAAAGCGCCCCACCCTCGTTCGCACGCGTTCCTTTTGCTTAATGCCCCAGTGGCATTGCCACATTGCGACACCTGCGCACGACGCCTTTCGCCAAGAATAACGAAAGGACGGGGACTGCGCCCCCGCTCCCCCCTTTAGTACCTAGCAGGTTAGTGGTTAGCGGCTAGCCTGTAAGGTGCCGCAGGCGCTCTTCCACCTTTTGGCGGCATCATTCTCCCCGCAGGCATTGCACATTGCGCGCCAGCGCATAACTCCTAATTTTCAACTGCGGCGCCCTCTTCCCCTTGCGGCGGCACCATTCCTAACTTCTTAATTCAGCGCGCCAATTTCGGGCGCGCTTGGCGCACGCGCCGGTATTTTCCGGCGCAACCCTGGCCAAACTTCCTCCTTCCTCCCTCCTCCTTCCTCCTTCCTCCTTTTTTCACACCTATGCCCCGTTTCATACCGCGTCTACCCGAAGATCGCCCGAAGGCCTCGGAGGCCGAGAAGGCCGTCTTCGATGCCCTGGAATCGAAGCTCTCGCCCCAGTGGATTGTGCTGCACAACCTGCCGTATGTCAGCCGCGACCAGGAGGGCATGTTGCACGATGGCGAGATCGACTTCGTTTTGTATCATCCCACGCGCGGCATGGTCATCCTGGAGGTAAAGGGTGGCGAGATTGCCTATCGGGAAGGCAAGTGGTTCCAGGACGGCACTCCCATCACGCCCATGGCACAGGTGCGCAAGAACAAATACGCCATCAAGGCACTGCTACGGGAAAAGCTAAACCGGGAGGCGCCCCTCCGCATCACTCACGCACTCTGCTTTCCCCGATGCCAGGGAGCGAATATCCCGTGGCCGCCCGAAGCCCGCGGACTCACCATCTGCCGCGAAGAGCTCAAGGGTGACCTAGAGGAATTTCTCTTCCGGCTCCTGGACATGACGCCGCTCCCGAGGGGCCTGCGTGCCGATGTGCACCTAGATGAAGAAGAGATCATAAATGTCCTGGAACCGGAATTCGAGCTGCCGCGACGCCTCCCCTTCCGCCTGGAAGAGGACTCGCGGGTCTTTGAACGGCTCACGGCAGAGCAGACCACCATCATGGAGGCCATGGAGGCCTTTCCGCGTCTCCTCATCCGCGGCGGCGCGGGCACCGGCAAGACCGTCCTGGCCCTCAAGAAGGCACGGATGCTTGCCGACGAAGGCAAGGAGGTCCTCTTGCTCTGCTACAACGAGCTCCTGGCCAAGAAGATCCAGAAGAATCTCGAAAAGGACTACAGCCCTGTCCAGGCAATGACCTTCTTCCGCTTCTGCGCCGATACCCTAAACGTCACGAAACAAGACTACGAAAAGCATGTCGACAACCCACGATTCTATGAAGAAAGCATGCCGATAGTCATGGGGAATCATCTAGACATGTACCCCCTCACCTTCGATGCCGTCATCGTGGATGAAGGACAGGACTTCACCCCCATCATGTGGAAGGTCATCCTCCGACTGGTCAAGCCCGAGGGACAATTCTACGTCTTCTATGACCCGGAACAGAATATCTTCCGCGACGAACTCCATCTGCCCGACATGGCAACGCCGCCCGTCATCCTCTGCCGGAACTGCCGGAATACCCGGAAGATCATCCAGGCCCTGAAGCCCTACCACGACCAGAAGATGCTCGCCATGGACGGCACTCCCGAGGGCGCCGATGTCATGGTCCTGGAAGGCGACTGCCGCAAAAATCTGGAGAGCGTCCTGAATACCCTCTTCGCCGTGGAGCGAGTCCCGCAAGCCGATGTGGTGATCCTGGGCGCACACTCCCTGGCAAATACCTGCCTGGGAAAAGACCCCACCGTCGGAAAATTCCGTATCGTGGAAAACTCCTTCGCCACCAACGACGCCGGAGAACTGCGATACTTCACCTATATGAAATTCAAGGGCTGCGAATCCCGCGTGGTCATCCTCCTGGAGGTCAACGACAACGACCCCCGCTGGCAAAAGACCGGCCGATATACCGCCATGAGCCGCGCGACACACCTGCTGATCATCCTGAAATCTGCGCCAACGGCACAGATTTCAGGATGACACAAAAAAAAGAGGAAGGAGGAGGGAGGAAGGAGGAAGTTCGGCCAGGGTTTCGGCTTGTATAGAAGCCGAAATCCCGCGCCGGAATTTACCGGCGCGTGCGCCAAGCGCGCCCAAATTGACGCGCAGTTGCAAATTAGGAATTTGCGCTAGAATGCACAATATGCATGCATAGCAAATAGTACCGCCATCTAGACGAAAGAGCGCCTGCGGCACCTTATAAACCTTCTACCTACTATCTTCTCCCTGCTACCTTGCCATAGGCGTGGCGCCCCGGCTTTCCCGGGGGCCTTGTGGATCTTCTCCCTGCTACCTTGCCATAGGGGTTCGGGGGCGGCACACCCCCGTCCTTTGGAGATCTTCCTGCGAAAACCGCGCTGGGAAGAAACGCTCCGG
>CAZMWS010000039.1:0-4321 GCA_964570085.1 uncultured Lentisphaeraceae bacterium
ATCGTTGTGGTTCAGGTCGTCGGGATTCTGGGAAGAGGATGCGGTATCTTCTCCGGGAGAGATGACCTGGTCGAAGGAGATGGGGGGCGACGGCAGGGTCTTGAGGGGGGAATCCAGCTTCAGGAGTCGTGCCAAGGGCATGATGGTGAAGCTCTGGAGGACGACGGAGAGCAGGACCATGCAGAAGACCAGATTGAAGATCAGTGCATAGACGCTGGTGGATCCGATCATGAGGGCGTCCTTGCCGTCACCAGCGACCACCAGGAGCATGGGGAAGGTAGCCAGCATAATGGGTGCGCCGCCGCGCAGTCCCACCCAGCTGACCAGCGTCTTCGCGCGCCAGGAGTATCCGCTACCCGCCATGCAGAGCCAGACCGCCAGGGGCCGCGCCACAAACATCAGGCAGATTCCCATGAGGAGTCCCAGCCACCAGTATTGCGCAATGACGGCGGGGGTCGCCATGAAGCCCAGGATCGTGAAGAGGATCACCTGCATGAGCCATCCCAGCGCGTCGGAGAAGCGCGAAAAGCCATTCCGGAAGACGAAGCGCCGGGAGCCCATGTAGACGCCGCCGGCGTATGCGGCCATGAAGCCGTTGGCGCCCAGGGCGTCGGGGAGCGCGTAGAGCAGGAAGACCACCGCCACACCCAGCACATAGTAGAGACCGTCGTAGTCCAGATGGAGGTGGTTGAAGAGCCAGACGGCGCACCAGGCGACGCCCACGCCCAGGATCACTCCGCCGCCCATCTTGTAGAGGAATTCGGGCAGGACCCAGAGCAGCTCCTTGGCGGGCAGTCCATCGCCCTCCTGCATCGCCACGCAGAGGCTCAAGCAGAAGAGCGTAAGGAAGGTGGCCATGGGATCGTTGGAGCCCGATTCGTATTCCAGGAGGGGTTTTAGGGAGCCCTTCAGAGAGATCTTCTTGCTTCGGAGAATGGAGAAGACCGCGCTGGCATCGGTAGAGGAGATGATGGCGCCGAAGAGGAGGCACTGCGGCCAGAGATCGCCGTGTCCTGCGCAAAGCGCCACCAGGTAGGCCAGTCCTCCCAGCAGCAGGGTGGTCAGAAAGACTCCCAGCGTAGAGAGGATGGTACCCGTCTTCAGGACCTTCCGGATGTCATCCAGGGAGGAATCCAGTCCTCCCGAGAACAGGATGAACGCCAATGCCACCGTGCCGATGAGATTCGCGTGCCGCCAGGGGAGCTGGTCGGTGACCAGTTGCCCCGCAGGCGACAGCGCGTCGCTCAACAGGTGCATCGCCATTCCGATGAGGAGGAATACGAGCAATCCGGGCATGCTGAAGTGGCTGGAGATCTTGCTGAAGCAGACGCAGCCGATGATGAGCAGTCCGGCGACCAGGAGGAGGAGGGTAAGATTGTCGTAGACCTGGAGCATAAGAGGCGAGGGAGGCGTTGGGAGGCGGTTCTACGGGAGGCGGAGGCGGGTCTAGACTAGAGGAGTCCCTTGACGTTGTTGAGGAACATCATGCAGAAGACCATGGCGAAGATGGCGATGGTCTCGACGACGCCCAGCACGATCAGGTCATTGGCGAAGCCCTGTCCGGTTTCGCTGAAGGAATCGCAGGCGCCGGCGGCGGCGCGGCCCTGGTAGATGGCGCTGGCGCCGATGGCCAGTCCGCCCAGGACGCCCACGCCCAGTGCGGAGGGCCAGAGTTCGGTGGGCAGTCCCAGGATCTGTAGCATGAGGATCAGTCCATAGATGGTCTGGGTCATGGCGACGCCGGAGAAGATGGTGAGCTGGAAGGGCGCGGGCTTTCCCTGGACGTAGCAGCGTTTCCAGCTGCCGATAGCGCCGGCGGCGGCCATTCCGCAGCCGATGGCGGAGCCCACGGCGGAGAAGCCGAAGGCGGCGATGGCGCCCATGCCCACCAGGGCCTTGGCGGTAGTGATCTCGAGCATGTTGGTACCTCCTTTCTTTGGAGTTTGGGAGAGGGTTGGGGATTTTGAACGAACGATGGAAGGAAAGTGTTTGGCGCCGATGGCTTTACTGGAAGGGATGGTAGGGCTTTCCGCCCCACTCCACGCCGATGTGTCCCGAGAATTCCAGGGTATTGAGTCGGATGCCGTGGACCAGGACGCTCATGAGCGCCATGCAGATATTCAGGACGTGTCCGGCCAGCACAATGAGGAGTCCCACGGGCAGAAGCCAATGGTTTCCTCTCCAGAGCATTGCGCACATGTCGTTGAAGGCCTGTGCGATATAGAGGCTGGAGAGACCCACTGCGTAGAGTCGGATGTAGCTCAGAAGGTCGCTGATGGAGTTAATGAAGGTGAAGGGTGAGTAGATCACATCGCCCACATTGTTCCATTGGATGGAGAAGAGGAGAATGAGGACCGTTCCCACCGCGTACATCGCTCCCGGGACTGCGAAATCGTGGAAGGCGTTGTCGATGAGGAGGCACTTCACCGTAAAGAAGTTCGCCCACAGGAAGATCGCCCAGCCAAGATTTCCCAGGCGGCCCCGCCAGGTATGCGAGAGCGGGATCTTCCAGAGGTGTCCCAGCGAGAGGTGGATCGCTGCCAGGAAGAAGCAGAAGAGCTGGACATTGAGCTGTCCGCGGTTGTTCTCCGGATCCGTGAACCAGTGGAGTCCTCCCCAGGAGAATCCCAGCCAATTTCCGGTGAGGGCTCCCCAGACGAAGATGCAGATGGACATGAAGAGGAAGAGCTTCAGCGGAGGCAGGAAGGTCTTCGCGGCGGGGTCGTCCTTTCCCTTCTTGTGGAAGTGGAGGATTCCCCAGAGGGAGAGTCCGGCAAAGAGGACGCCGTATCCGGCATCGCCCACCAGCATTCCGCAGAAGATGGAGAGGAAGATCATGACAGCCACGGAGATATCCACCTCGTTGTAGCCGGGGAGGATTCCGATGAAATCCAGCACCACCTTCGCCATCTCCAGGTGCTTCGGCATCTGGAGACTGGTGGGCACCTGGGGATCATCGGGAGCCACATCCTCGTAGCGGATGGCCCAGCCATTCTCATGGGCCGCCAAACGCAGGGCGTCCAGGCGGCATTCAGGCACATATCCCTGGAGGTAGCACAGAGTCTTTCCGGCGCGGCCCATGCCGTCCCGGACCGTGAAGAACTCCAGCTCCCGCTCCAAACGCGCAAGCTCCTTCTTCAACAACGGAAGGTCCTTCTGCGCGCGCTCGGTGAGGGCCTCGCGGACGGAAGACAGCCGCTGTTCCAGGGAAGAGAGTCGATTTTCCAGGGCGGCCAGGTCGGTCCCCTGGGAGAAATGGATGGGCGCATAGGGGAGATTATCCAAGGCGAAGGGCGCCAGCACCAGCGCATAGGCCTTCCCCTCTTCCCGGTGGCAGACGAACTCCTGGGCGCCTTCCCGCTTGCCCGCCCAGGCCGCCAGCCAGCCGGCGGTCTCCTTGCGGTCGGGACGAATCACCAGCGCCCAATTCCAGCCGCGGCGCGCCAGGCGATCCAGCAACTCCTGCCGGAAATGCCCCCAGGGACGCAACTCACGGATGCCCTTCGTCAGGCGCTCACGCTCCGCCTCCAGACGACGCAATTCGCCGAATTCCTCCAGACACGCCTTGCGGCAACGCCGGCAGGCGCCCTCGTCCATCGACGCGGGAGCGGCGGCAGCGGCACTCTCCTTCGGGGCGGCTTTCTTGGCGTCTTTCCGGAGGCCCTCCAGGAAGAGGAGGAGTTTTTCCAGCTCGTCCTTCTTCTCCAGCACCTCCTGTCGCCGGCGGGAATCGGGTTCCTGCTGGTGAATGGCGTGGACGCTGGCCAGCTTCCGGAGGGCCAGGAGGGACTTCTCCTGATCCGCCGCACAGCAGACCACCGTGGCTTTTTTCATTTTCTGGATCATTGCACTTCCGCGTCCCGTGCCTGGCACTTGCTCTTGGCAATCTTGGAACGTCCAACGGAGTTGGTCTGCTGATCGCCGATGTAGATGTTGATGCGGCGGATGTTCTCCTGGGCCTCAGGAATCATCACCTTTTCGAAGAGATTCACGCGCTGGGTGACCACGCGCAGCTCCTGCTCCAGGCGGGAGAGCTGCTCCCGCATGAGGCGCAACCGAAGCCGCAGCTCGGTCTGTGCGGCCACCATGTCCAGGGCGTCGTCGAGCCAGAGGGGCGTGGTGAGCAGGTCCACGGGCTGGCGCTTCCACTCCAGTTCCTTGTGGACCGGGATGTCGATGCCATCCACATTCCGCTCGGCCACGCGCCAGGCGGCGATGGTGGCCGAGGAGAGCGCCTCGGCGGGGCAGTCCGCGAAGAGCCGGAGATCCGCGGCGTGATCGGCGGTCTCCCGGCGATCCCGCTCCTCCAGCTCGGCGAGCT
>CAZMWS010000039.1:4331-12415 GCA_964570085.1 uncultured Lentisphaeraceae bacterium
TGCAGCTTCTTGAGCTGCAGGGTCGGCAGATACCGCTGGAAGCGCTTCAGGTCGTCGCGCTGATGCTTCAGCTCGTTTTTGGTCAGCTTGATCTTCGCCATGGAACTACTTCTCCCCGGCGGCGGCGCCCTCGGCGCTCTTGGCCGCGGGCCAGAACTTTCGGAGCATCTCGGACTTCACGCCGGTCTCAGAGGGCTCGAAGCACTGTCCCAGAATCCACCAGCCCAAATCCAGCGCCTTCTCCAACGGGATGTTCACCTTCAGGTCCATCATCCGCGTCTCAAAGAGCTCGCCGTATTTCAGGAGCTTCCGGTCCCAATCGGACATGCGGAAGCCCATGGACTGCTTTTCCAGGGTCTCGCGATACTGTGCGAAGAGTCGGATCATGGTATCCATGAGGGTCCGGTGGTCTTCGCGGGTGTCCTTATTGACATTCTGCTTGAGTCGGGAGAGGGAGCCGAAGGGCTCGATGTGTCCGCCAGTCAGGTAGAACTGTCCCTCGGTGATGTAACCGGTGTTATCGGGAACGGGGTGCGTCACGTCATCGCCGGGCATGGTGGTGACGGCCAGGATGGTGATGGATCCGGCGTTCTCGCCCTTGAACTGGACTGCCTTTTCGTAGCGGGATGCCAGCTGGCTGTAGAGGTCGCCGGGGTATCCGCGGTTGGAGGGGATCTGTTCCATGGTGATGGCGATCTCCTTGAGGGCGTCGGCGAAGTTGGTCATGTCGGTGAGCAGGCAGAGGACCTTCTTGCCTTTCTGAACCGCGAAGTATTCCGCGGTGGCCAGCGCCATGTCGGGGACCAGCGTGCATTCCACGGTGGGATCCGCTGCGGTGTGGACGAAGAGGACGGCGCGGGAGAGCGCGCCGTGTTCGTCAAGGGTGTTCTTGAGAGTCAGGTAGTCGTCGTGCTTCAGGCCCATTCCGCCCAGCACAATGACATCCACCTCGGCCTGCATGGCAATGCGCGCCAAAAGCTCGTTGTAGGGCTCGCCGGGGATGGAGAAGATGGGCAGCTTCTGGCTTTCCACCAGGGTATTGAAGATGTCGATCATGGGGATGCCCGTGCGGATCATCTTCTTGGGGATCACGCGGCGTGCGGGATTGACGGAGGGCCCGCCGATCTCGACCATGTTCTCGGTAAGGGCGGGTCCGCCGTCGCGGGGGGAGCCATTGCCGGTGAAGACGCGTCCCAGCAGGTCGTCGCAAGCGGAGACCTGCATCTGTCGGCCCAGGAAGCGGACCTGGGAGTCGGTGGAGATGCCGCGGGCGCCGGCGAAGACCTGCAGGGAGACCCGCCGGCCGTCCAGGCGGATGACCTGCGCCAGGGAGCTACGCTCGCCGCTGCGGACCTCGGCCAGCTCGGAGTTGGAGACGTCGTCGGCCTCCAGGGTGATCACGTTTCCGCTGATCTGCAGAATCTTATGGTAGATCTTTCTCATGGCAGTCGGTGCTCCTTACGCTTCGGCCAGCATGGCATCCAGGCGCTTCTCTTGTTCGGCGAATTCGGGGGATTCCCAGGCAGCGAAGTTCCAGTCCAGGAAGATCTGTCGGAGATCGGCGAAATACTTTCGGGCCTCGTCCTTGTCGCCGAAGGAGAAGGTCTTTCGGAGGATCTGGTCCAGCTTCTGGAAGACGTATTGCTGTCGCTTGGCGGTGCAGCTGCTGTCGACCTTGTCGAAGGTATCCTGCTGGAGGTAGACCGCGTCGAGGAATTCGCTCTTGAGGTATGTGACGAAGTCGGTGATGGGGGTGCCCTCCTCGCCAATGACCTTCATCATCTGCTCGACCTCGTTGCCGGAACGAAGGATCTGCCGGGCATTGGCGACCTGCTCGGGCGCCACGGCGCCGGCGTATTTGCTCCAGGAATCCAGGGGATGGATGGCGGGGTAGCGGCGGGCATTGGCGCGGTTGCGGGAGAGCGCCAGGAAGGCGCCCACCACCTTCAGGGTGGCCTGGGTCACGGGCTCCTCGAAGTTTCCGCCGGCAGGAGAGACTGCGCCGCAGATGGTGACGGAGCCCTTTTCGCCGGAGTTCAACCGCACCAGGCCGGCGCGCTCGTAGAAGCTGGCCACCAGGGATTCCAGATAGGCGGGGAAGGCCTCCTCGCCGGGGATCTCCTCCAGACGGCCGGATTCCTCGCGCAGCGCCTGCGCCCAGCGGCTGGTGGAGTCCGCCAGCAACAGCACATTCAGGCCCATCTGACGGTAGTATTCGGCCAAGGTGGCGCTGGTGTAGATGGAGGACTCGCGGGAGGCCACAGGCATGGAGCTGGTGTTGCAGATGATGATGGTGCGGTCGATCAGCTTGCGGCCAGTGCGCGGGTCTTCCAGCACCGGGAATTCCTGGAGGATCTCCACCACCTCGCCCGCACGCTCGCCAACGGCGGCCACAATCACGATGTCCGCCTCACTACGCTGGGAGAGGGAGTGCTGCAGAACGGTCTTTCCGGCGCCGAAGGGGCCGGGGGTGCAGAAGGTGCCGCCCTTTGCCACGGGGAAGAAGGTATCGATGGTGCGCACCTGGGTGATCATGGGCTCCGTGGGAAGCAGCTTCTCGCGATAGCAGGTGATGGGCACGCGGACAGGCCAGGTCTGGACCATGGTGATCTCGCGCTCCTCGCCATTCTCGCCCACCGCCTTGGCCACCACGGTGCGGATGGTGTAGTCGCCCTTCTCGGCAACCCAGGTCAGGCGCCAGGCGCCCTGCCAGCCAAAGGGCACCATGATCCGATGCTGGAAGACGCCCTCGGGGACCCAGCCCACGGCGTCGCCGGCAAAGACATCGTCGCCCACCTTGGCAGTGGGAGTGAAGGCCCACAGGCGCTTCTCGTCCAGGGGATAGATGTAGGTGCCGCGCTTCAGGAAAAGGGACTCCTCGGCCAGGCGCGGGAGGGGATTCTGGAGGCCGTCGAAGATCTGGGTGAGCAGTCCGGGACCCAGCTCCACGGAAAGCAACTCGCCGGTGAATTCCACCGGATCGCCCACCTTGATGCCGTTGGTGGACTCGAAGACCTGCAGATCCGCCTGGTCACCACGCACCCGGATGACCTCACTCTTCAGGCGCGCGCCGTCAGAGACCTGGATGAAGGCCACCTCATTCTGGATCACGCTGGTGTCAAACGCCACGCTCACCAGATTCCCGTTGACGCCAGTCACCTGGCCTCGTTTCATTGCCGTATCGCTCATGGTTGCTTGTGTGGGGACGGAAAGATCGGTGGATGTACTCGAAAGGGTGTTTGCGTCCAGACGACATCGGAATCTGGACGAAAAGGGGATATGAGGATTTACTCCTCCACGGTCTGGCGCCAGCGTGTGGCCTCTTCCAGGCGTCGGGAGACGGTCTCCTCAAAGACGCGGGTGCCCTCTTCCTGGGAGCGGCGGAGTCGTCCCTCCAGCAGGCGGAGTTTCAGAGCGTGGATCACCACGGCGCCGAAGGAGTATCCCGCGGAGAGGGCGAGTTCTTCCAGATGGGACCACTGCAGGGCCTCCCAGGCCTCCTGCTTCTCCCAGAGGGTCTTCAGGGACAGCGCCTCCTCCAGCCGCCGGACATCACCGGGCGCGATCTCCCGCGCGGGTCGCCAGTCAGCGGGGGTCTCCTGGTGACGGCGTGCGGCGCGCCAGATGGCGGCGATCTGCGTCATGCACTCCATCCAGCGATCCCACTGCGCCAGTTCCGGGGGCTCCGGACGAATGGTGCCGGGGACGGCCTGGAGGGTCAGCCCCTCCAGGAGTGCGTGCTCCTTTGGGGAGAGAGCAGCGGCGCAGGAGTCCAGGAAGGCCTGATAGGTGGTAGCGCCCTCCCCGGAGAGCTTCAATAGCGGGAGGGAGGAGAGCAGATAGATGAAGTCCGTGGCCATAACGGGGGTCTCCTAGTGCCGCGCGTTATTGGGTAACGAGGGCTCCCAGTGAGGGGGAGAGATGGCTGGCGACGGCCTCGGCCAGTGCCTGGTCAGAGAAGTCATAGACCACCTGATCGCCCTGGAAGGAGAGCTGGAAGCCGCCGGAGAGGCGCTTGTCGGGCTTCAAGGAGACATTCTCCTTCAGGTCCTTGCCGAGGGCCGCGAAGACCTGGGTCTTGAGCTCCTCCAGCTGGGCGGCGGGCACCAGGGCCTCCACGCGGGATTCCTTGCCTTCCTTCTCCCAGTAGGCGCGGCAGAGCTGCGAAAGGATCTGCGCGGTGGCGCCGGCAGTCAGCTCGGATTTCACCAGCCGAGCCGCCACATTCTCCATGCGCTGGCAGAGCTGCGCGCGCAGCTGCAGAAGCACCTGCCGGCCGCTCTGGCGAATGGATTCCTCGGACTTCTGGCGGAGGGTCTGGCACTCCTCGCGGGCCTTCTCCACCATGGCGGCGGCCTGCGCTTTCGCGTCAGCGAGGATCTTCTCCGCTTCGGCCTGCGCCTGGGAGACCAGACGCTCCCGCTCCTTCTCGCCCTTCTGGACGCCTTCGCGGTCCAGACGGTCCAGCAATGCCTGCAATTCGTCAGCCATGATACGTTCTTCTCCTAGTGGGGTTCTTGGAAAGTGGGGTCTTTGCGGGGGCGGCGGCTATTTCTTGCCGTCCCAGCAGTAGGTGCACAGTCCCTCGGGGGGCAGTCCGATGACCTCGAGGGTATCGGGGAGGGTCTGGTATTTCAGGGTAGTGAAACCCATTTCCTGGCGGATGAGTTCCACCATCTGCTTGTATTTCTCGGTGGTATGGTCGGTATACTCCTCCAGGTGCGCCTCGTCCTCCTGGCCATTCTCCAGCTTGTGGACCGCACGGCGGGCGATGAGCTCCAGGGGAGTCCGGGAGGGCGAGAAGTTCAGGTAGGGGCAGCCGAAGAGGATGGGCGGGCACGCGGCGCGCACATGCACCTCCTTGGCGCCCCATTCGGGCAAGCGCGCGAAGGTGTCCTTCAGCTGGGTGCCGCGCACGATGGAGTCCTCGCAGAAGAGGAGTCGCTGTCCCTTGATGAAGTCCTGAATGGGCAGAAGCTTCATCTTTGCCACGTGGAGACGGGTGGTCTGGCTGTCGGAGATGAAGCTCCGAGGCCAGGTGGGAGTGTATTTGATAAAGGAGCGGCGGTAGGGCAGACGGGACTCCGCGGCATATCCCAGGGCATGGGCGGTACCGGAATCCGGCACTCCCGCAACCGCATCCACCTCCAGGCCCTTGTCACGACGCGCCAAGGCGGCGCCACAACGATAGCGGCACTCCTCCACATTCACGCCATCGTAGGAGGAAACCGGGAAGCCGTAGTAGATCCACATGAAGGCGCACATGCGGCACTTGCTGCGGGCGGGCAATACGGGCACCACCTGGAATTTATGGGCATCCAGCAACACGACCTCACCGGGCCCCAGCCAACGCAAGACCTTGTAGCCCAGATTGTGCAAGGCACAGGACTCCACGCAGGCCGCCAGAGAACCATCGTCCTTCTGGCCAATCACCACCGGGGTGCGACCCAGCTTGTCACGGCAGGCATACACGCCCTCCGGAGCCAAAATCAACGCACTGCAGGAGCCCTCGATGCGCTCCTGCATGTCCGCAATGCCGTCCGCAATGGTCGCCTTCCCCGCAACCAACGCCGCCGCAATCTCCGTGGGACCCACCTTGCCATTCACCAATTCGGAGAAGTGCACGCCCCCTAAATTCAATTCCCGCTGCAGCTGCGCCTGGTTCGAAACCACGCCAACCATCGTGATGCCAAAGACACCCGACTGACCCGATACATTCAACGGCTGCGGATCCGTGTCCGAAATGCTGCCAATGCCCGCATAACCCTGCATGCCGTCCAAATGCTGCTCGAACTTGGAACGGAAGGGATCCTTCCGGATGTCATGGATAAAACGCTGGAAGCCCTGCTCGCCATACACCAACAGACCACCACGGATGTTTCCCAGGTGGGAGTGATAGTCGGCGCCGTAAAAAATGTCGGCAACACAGGAACCCTTGGTGACACAACCGAAAAATCCGCCCATGAGTGTAAACTACGCTAAAAGGTGAAAGAAGGCACACGCCCACGCGCACGCAATACAAAAAACACACCGCTACGCAGGGAAAAGAGACGCCAGGGAAAAGACAGATAATATAAAACTATCCTCCCAATCTTCCCCCTCATGCCCTACAAAAATCAATCCCTCGCCCCACCCCCAAAACACCCCGAAATGCGACACAAATCCCGGATGTGTCTTGAAAACCCACGCCCGGAAAGTATAGTGTGCACTTTGCCTGAATTTTCCTGCTTTTTTTGCCGAATGCGGGGTTTTCTTGTCCGCCGCGAACCAACCAAAGGACGGATGGCTGCCGCCCCCGTGCCCCCGCTACGGCACAAAGTGTACCGTAAGTACTTAGCAATTAGTGACTAGTGATTAGTTTCCAAGGTACCTGCGGCGCCCTTCCGCCTTGCCGGCGGTACTGCGCGCCATTCTAAGGGCGCGCTTTAGTGCACGCGCCGGTAGATTCCGGCGCGGGGTTTCGCCCTCGCGAAACCCTGGCCAAACCTCCTCCTTCCTCCCTCCTCCTTCCTCCTTTTTTTGCTATGTTTTCCCGCTTTCTCACACTTTTCTCCCTTTTCCTTTCCTGTGCCTGGTGCATGGCGGGTGGTTTCCAGCTGTATTCTGAGAGTGCGACGGACATGCTGGGTTTAGCGGGTGCGGGTGTAGCGCGTGCGGTGCACGCCTCCTCGGCCTGGTACAACCCGGCTGCGACCATTGACATTGAGCGCACGACGCTTTCTGCGGGTGGCAGTGCCATCTTTTTGGCCAGCGAATACAAGACCAGTGCGGGGAAGGACGTAATGGACGACCAGCCCCGCTACACGGGCTTCTTCTACGGCGTCATGCCCCTGGGCGAGGACTACCGCTTGAACCTCTCCGTCAACGCCCCCTACGGCATGATCACCCAGTGGGGTCACGACAGCCAGCTGCGCACCCTGGGCACCTTCACCAGCCTCCGCGTCTGCTACATCTCCCCCAGCCTCACCTGGCGCGTCAACGAACACCTCTCCGTGGCGGCGGGTCCCAGCGTGGCCATCGGCGTGGCGCGCCTGGCCAACTACATCAAGCTGCCCTACGGCCTGAAAGACAACAAGAACTACATGTCCGCCGACGCCACCGCGCTGGGTGGCTTCGCCGCCCTCTACTACAAGTTCAATGACGAATGGGCCTTCGGCGCCAAATTCCAGAGCCGCATCCGCATGCGTTTCGAGGGCGAGAACGAATACCGCACCAAGAGCTACCTGAATGGCATGCTGAAATTCCGCGGCGCCGACGCCCATGCCCGCATCGACATGCCCGCGTCCCTCTCCCTGGGTCTGCGCAATAACTCCTTCGAGCGCTGGACCATCCTCTTCGATGCCGTCTGGACCCAGTGGTCCAGCTACAAGGCAATGAATATCTCCTTCGAGAAATACCCCGCCACCGACAAGCCCGGCATGGCGAAGAACCCCCGCGACTGGCATGATGTGTGGACCTACCACCTGGGCACTGAATACCAGCTCACCGACCGGTGGGTCCTGCGCGCCGGCGTGGACTACGACCACTCCCCCGCAAACCGCCGATCCATCTCCCCCGAAATGCCCGATTCCGACAAGTTCCTCTTCGGCTTCGGCGTCGGCTACCAGCACGACCACTGGGGCTTCGATCTGGCATACGGATACTGCCGCTTCGTGAAGGCAAAGCTCGGAACCCGCGTCGCTTCCTCACACGGCTTCACAGAACGCGGCACCTTCCGCACCGATTGCCATATCTTCTCCGCAGGAATCACGTACCGTTTCTAGATCGCGCAAAGGCGCGATCTAGAAACGGAGTTAGGAATGAGGAGTTTCGGCCGCCCTGCGGCGGGCCTTGTCGCCCGCTATTCTATCGGGCGCCAAACCGCCGGCGGCGCTAAAGGGCGCCGCAATTATGAATGAGGAGTTATTTTTTCCCCTATCGGCACAACTTGCACGGGGTAGATTTCCAATAATAGAGGGGGGAAAAATCGAAAGAACGGGGAGTGCCCCCCCGCTCCCCCGCCTGCTTTCTTCCGCCTACCGGCGGTACGGCGCAAAAGCGCCGTAAGTACTTAGCAATTAGTGACTAGTGGCTAGTTTACAAGG
>CAZMWS010000040.1:0-12352 GCA_964570085.1 uncultured Lentisphaeraceae bacterium
GCGGGGGAGCGGGGGCGGCAGCCCTCTGTCCTTTGGAGATCTTCCTGCGAACACGCGCTAGGAAGAAACGCCCGGTAGAAGGCACGCGGCTCTTCCGCGGCGTTTGACGCCGCGGTACTGGTACCGCCGGTAGGCGGAACAGCTGGCGCCAGCCAGCATTGGCGCACGCGCCGGTAGATTCCGGCGCGGGGTTTCGAGCACCGAAACCCTGGCCAAACTTCCTCCTTCCTCCTACCTCCTTCCTCCTTTTTTAGATATTAAAGAAGTTTTCTGCTTTCGCCGGCCTTGAGTTCCAGCTTCTGGGTAGGCAGGCCCTTTCCCTTGATGGTGACCTGCGCGTCCTTCTTGGCGTGGATCGTGAGAGCGGTGAGGGTGCTGTCCTTCCACTGTGCATCCAGCTCCATGGCGCCGCGGGCGCAGAGTCCCTGGAATGCGCCGTCCTTCCATTCGGGAGGCAGTGCGGGGAGCACGTGGATGAGTCCCGCGTGGGATTGCAGGAGCATTTCGGCGACGCCGGCGGTGCCGCCCAGATTTCCGTCGATCTGGAAAGGCGGATGGGTATCCCAGAGATTCGGGAGTGTCCCGACGGAGAGGAGGAGCGAGAGCATCTTGTAGGCGTGGGGTCCATCCAGCAGTCGTGCCCAGGCATTGAGGCGGTGTGCCATTGCCCAGCCCGTAGACTGATCGCCGCGCTCGGTGAGGGAGACCTTCGCCGCATCCATCCAGCCAGGAGTGGTCTCGTTGATGACAGTGCCGGGGACCAGTCCGATCAGCTGGGAGATATGGCGGTGGTGGTATTCGCCCAGCTCGCCATACTGGTGTTCCTCGCGATACTCCTTCACCTGTCCGGAATCGCCCACCAGGACGGGATCCAGATGAGGCAGGATCTCCCGGAGCTCCTTCAGGAAGTCGTCGTCAGGGAGTCCCAGTGCCTCGGCGGCCTTGAGAGTATCGTGGAAGGTCTCGTAGGCCATCTGCTGGTCGAATGCGCATCCCACGGTGTTAATGTAGGGATGGATGAGCCATCCGTTGATGGGGGGATCCAGGGTGACGCGCTCGTCCCACTGCTCGGGGGATGCGGAGGGCTTGGAGAGCCAGGCGCCATCCTGGTAGATCAGGCTATTGCGCAGGAAGTGCGACATTCCCAGGAGGCTGGGATAGACCTTCTTCAGCACCTCGGGATCCCGCGTGAAATCGTAGTATTCCCAGAAGAGCTTCGCCGTGAGGCCACCAGTGCCGGGACCAGAATGCGGCTGCGGTGCGCCACCGGCGCCACCCAGGTACGACTCGACCTTATAGGGCCAGCCGCCTGTGCCGATGCACCATCCGGCATCCGCGAAAGTCTGTCCGGGACGCATGCCCGCCAGGGACTCCACGGCGTGCTGGCGTGCGGAGGGCAGGTATGCGTAGTGGAAGTCCGCGTAGGAGTCGAAGAGTGGCGCCAGATTGGTGGAAAAGACCGGCCAGTAGTTCATCTGGACATTGATGTTGTGCCAGTAGCCGGCGGACCAGGGGCTCACGTCGTAGACGCTCCAGATGCCCTGGAGATTGCAGGGGAGAGTCCCCTTGCGGGAGGAGCAGATAAGCAGGTACCGTCCGAACTGGAAGTAGAGCTCCTCCAGATAGCGGGAGCGCTTTCCCTGGGCATATTCCCGAAGCAATGCCTCGGTGGAGACCTCCCCGGGTCGCACGCCGCCCAAATCCAGATCCGCGGCGCAGAAGAGCGCCTGGTAGTCCTCCAGATGGCGCCGCCAGAGCTCGCCGGTGCTGCGGGAGAGCGCATCCGCCAGGATGATCTCCACCGTCTCGTGGGGATGGGGATAGGGCGCCAGCTTCTTCTTGGGATCCTCTTCCAGGAAGACCCGCGACTCGCAGCGATAGTTGGTGGCGCAGGTGAAGTAGATGACCGCCTCCGTGACGCCCTGGAACTCCACCGCATCGACATCAACGCGCACCGTGCCGCCGGCGCTCCGCCAGCGGAGCTGTCCCTCATAGGCGATATCGTAGTAGTGCATCCGGCCGCTCATGACCACGCGGTCGTCGGAGAGCGCCACATGGCCATCCTTGCCCTTTCCGTCACCGGGCTTGGAACCGAAGTCCTTGCAGAAGGGGATCTGCGGCAGCAGCCGGAAATTCAGGGCGCCGGGGACATCGGTGGTCAGGCGCAGCACCATCACCCGATCGGGGTAGGAGGTGTAGAGCTCCCGGGGGAAATGTGCGCCGCCGGCGGTGTAGTCCACCGTAGCGAGGGCGTCGTTGAGGGAGAGCGTGCGCACATAGTCCTTCGCCTCGGCGCCCTGGTGATCGAAGGTCAGGTAGATTTCCGCGAAGCTGTTGATGCCCTCGGGATAGGGATTCGCCAGGGAGTTATCCGTGATCTGGATGCGCTCGGTGGGCACGCCGCCGAAGATCTTCGCGCCGAACCACCCGCAGCCCAGGGGCAGCGCATACCTCTCCCAGCCGTATTCCTTGTTGCCAATGGAATCCACCAGATCCAGAGTGCCATCGGAATTCTGGATCACGTCGGGACGAGTCCGCACCTCGCTCTGGGGAGAGGGCTCGAAATACTGCAGGACGTAGGGCTTTGTGACTAGGTTGTTGCGACCGTAGAGGCTCATAAGAGTGTTGTCTAAAAAAACGGTAAGAGAGATTGAACGAAAATCAGGAATGGGAATGGTTTTCTACATGCTCTCCAGCGTCTGGATGGTGAGCGTGTGGAGGCCATCGCCGATGATATCGCGGACGATTCCGCAGAGGGCGACGCGTGCGGTCTTCACCTCGGCGTCCTGGGCATTCTTCACGGGGCAGTGGTTGTAGAAGGTGCTGAAGTCCTTGGAGAGATCCAGGAGATATGCGGCCAGGGCGGAGGAATCCAGCTCCCGGGCGGCCTTCGCCAGCGCCTCGGGATACTTGGCACAGCGCAACGCCAGACGGCGCTCGGCGGGCTCGCAGAGGACCTCCCACTTCGGATCCTTCCCCACCAATTCGGCGACGCCGGGCTGGCGGAGCATGGAGGAGAGCCGTGCGTAGGCATAGAGGACGTAGGGACCCGTGTCGCCCTCGAATTTGATGGCGGCATTGGGATCGAAGGTGATGGTGGTGCGGGGATTCACCTTCAGGAGCATGAACTTCAGGGCCGCCATGCTGATGACCGCGGCGCGCTCTTCCAGATCGGCGGGGGGCTGCTGTCCCTCGGGAACGCGCTCCAGCGTGGCCTGCCGCGCCAAAGACGCCATTTCGTCAAAGAGGTCGTCGGCATCCACAACGGTGCCCTCGCGGGACTTCATCTTGCCGGAGGGGAGATTCACCATTCCGTATGCCATGTGAGTCAAGCGGTCCGCCCAGGGGTATCCCAGCGCCTTGAGGATGGTGAAGAGGACCTTGAAGTGGTAGATCTGCTCGTCGCCCACCACCCAGATCTGCTGGTCGGGCTCGAAATCCCGCTGCTTGAGGAGAGTGGTGCCGATATCCTGGGTGATGTAGACGCTGGTGCCGTCGCTGCGCAGGACCACCTTGGTGCCCAGCGCGGGATCATGGAAGTCCATGATGACGGCGCCATCGGCGCGCTTTTCGAAGACGCCCTTCTCCAGTCCCTTCTGGATGATGTCCTTTCCCAGCTTGTAGGTCTGGCTCTCCAGATAGAGCTTGTCGAACTTGATGCCCATGCGGCGATAGGTCTCGGCGAAGCCCTGGAAGACCCAGCCGTTCATCTTCTCCCACAGCGCGCGCACCTCCGGATCCGCCGCCTCCCACTGCTGGAGCATCTTCGCCGTCGCCTGACCAATCTCGGTCTTCAGGAACAGCGTTTCATTCTCCTCCTTCGCCAACTCGGGATGCGACGCCTTCAGCTCCGCAATTTGCCGGTTGAGCTCCTGATTGTAGCGGACGTAGAAATCGCCCACCAGGTGATCACCCTTCTTGCCCACGCTCTCCGGAGTGCATCCCTCGCCAAAACGCTGGTAGGCCAGCATGGACTTGCAGATGTGGATGCCGCGGTCGTTCACCAGATTCACCTGGGTCACCTGGTGTCCCGCGCGCTTCAGGATGGCGGCGGTGGACATTCCGATGGCGTTGTTGCGGACGTGTCCCAGGTGCTGGGGCTTGTTGGTATTGGGGGCGCTGAATTCGATGAGGATCTTCCGGCGCTCCTCGGCGGGCAGCACATCCTGCTTCAGGATATCGGCGGCCACGGTGTCCCGCATGAGGGCGCCGGGCTTCAGCGTCAAATTCAGGAAGGCCTTCGCGACCTGGCACTTCTCCACATCGGGATGATTCGACAGGAATTCGCCGGCCTTGGCAGCCAGCGCCATGGGATTGGAGTGCAGCGCCTTCGCCAGAGGGAAGCAGGAGATGGTCACGTCCCCGTCAAAGCCCTCGGGGCACAGGTCCGCGGAGAGCTCCGGAACAGCGGCGTTCAGCTCCTTCTCCAGGGAGGAGCGCAGGTCATCTTGAAAGGCGAAGTGCATGGCAGGAAAGGAAATAGAGTTGGGAATTTTTCAGAAAGTTTTTTCTACGAGGGGGGCGCGTGCAGCGGCTACTTCCGGATTGCGGCGGAGCGGCCGTGTGCATCCAGTCCCTCGGCGGCGGTGAGACGCGCCAGTGCAGGCTGTTCCTTGAGGAGCGCATCGCGGTCGTAGGAGATCAGGCTGGTGCGGCGGAAGAAGGCATCGCCGGTAAGGCCATTGAAGAAGCGCGCGGTGCCGCCGGTGGGCAGCACATGGCTGGGGCCGGCCACGTAGTCGCCCACGGGCTCGGGAGTGTAGTCGCCCAGGAAGATTGCGCCGGCGGCGGTGACCTTCGGCGCCAGGGACTGCGGATCGGCGACCTGGAGCTCCAGGTGCTCGGGGGCGTAGCTGCTGGCAATGGCCGCGGCGTCCTCCAGGTCACGGGCCTCCACCAGGAAGACACCATGCTCCAACACCTTCTGCACACACTCCTGACGCTTCAGCTGCGCAGACTGACGGAGGATCTCGTCGCGGGTGGCCTCCAGGATGGCGCGGCTGGGAGAGACCAGCACCGCCTGCTCGCGGCCGGAGCCGTGCTCCGCCTGGGAGAGGACATCCGCCGCCAGATAGGCCGGATTGGCACGCTCATCCGCCAAGACCAGGATCTCGGAGGGCCCCGCCACCAGATCCAGCGCCACAGTGCCGTAGAGGGCGCGCTTGGCGGCGGTGACGTAGGCATTTCCGGGGCCGCAGATCTTCTCCACCTGGGGGATGGTCGCGGTGCCCAGCGCCATGGCCGCCACGCCATAGACGCCGCCCAGTCGATAAATCGCGGTGGCGCCGGCTGCGCGGCAGGCATACAGCAGCGCGGGATGGATTCCACGCTCACCGCCGGGAGGCGTGCACACCAGGATCTCCTTCACTCCCGCAACGCGGGCGATGGACACGGTGTGGCAGACTGTAGACACCAGGGGCGCCGTGCCGCCAGGCACATAGCAGCCCACCCGCTCCAGGGGATGGAACTGCTCGCCAAGCACCACGCCGGGACGCGGAGAGTAGCTCCAGTCCTTCGGAAGAGTGTGACTGTAGAAATCCTGGATGTGCGCCACCGCCATCTCGATGGCATCGCGGTCCTCCTGGGGGACCTTCGCGCAGGCGGCATCGATTTCCACCTCGGTGACCTGGAAGCGCTCCGGAGTCAGCTCGGTGTGGTCATACTGCAGAGCGAAGCGGCAGAGCGCCTGGTCGCCCTCCTCCCGGACAGCCTGGATCATCGCGGCCGCGGAGGCCTCGATTTCCGGAGAGAAGGCCTTGCGGGAGAGCATTGCCTGGAGGCGTGCAGAGAAGTCGGGAGTATCGCGAAGGAGGAATTCCATACGGGGGAAAAGGGGGAGGTGGAAACGAGTGAGAAAGGGGTTCGAATAGCAGGTCAATAGACTACGGGGAAGATATCGTCGTCGTCACGGTGGTGGTGCCCGCAGTGGCAGTCCGGTCCGTGATCGCACTCACCGTGTCCGCCGTGCTCCAAATCGATATTGGGATCCACCTTCACCAAGCAGAAATAGTCCGCATCCCCCAATAGCTTCGTGCCGTCATTCTGCGCCACCGTGGGATAGGCGGAAGAGGGGACGGTGAAGATCGCGCCCTTGGCCGTCATCACATCCAAATGACCCTGGTTGATGGCCGCCCTGCCCCGCAATGCCCGACACTGCACCCGACCCGTAGAGGGCTCCAGCACCTTCACGAAGACCACGCAGAGCTTCTTGCCTTCCAAATAGTCCAGGGAGGATGCCATGGGGAGAACGAACGGGGGTTAAGAGGGGAAAGGGAAGGGGAGGAAAAATGCGGAAACGCCGGCGCCCTGGTTCTCGGGGCCTTCCGGCAGAAAACGACGACGGCCGGCGCGAACACGCAATAACGCGTCCGGCCGACCGGCGGTATGAGAGATGCGCCTGGCCCTCCGAAAGGGACGATTTGTGCCTCTTCGGAGGGACAGTGCGGCGGGCCTGGAAAGGCCTAGCCGAGGCGCTTCTTGAGCTCGTCCAGCTGGGCGCGGATCTCGGCGGGCAGGGGATGGCCCTGGGGCGCGTACTTGTCCAGCTTGTTGAGCCACTCCTCGAACTGAGGCAGGGTGGCCTTCCAGCCTTCCTTGTCCACGGAGAGGAGGGTCTTCTTGTCCTCGGCGCTCACATCCAGGCCAGTCATGTCGATGGCGTCGTCAGTGGGCAGGTTACCGATCTCGGTCTCCTTGGCGTCGGCCTTGCCGTCGCAGCGCTCGAAGATCCACTTGATCACGCGGCTGTTGTCGCCGTATCCGGGCCACAGGAAGTGACCGTCGGCACCGCGGCGGAACCAGTTGACGTAGTAGATCTTGGGCAGCTTGGCACCGGGATGCTTGCCGATGTCGAGCCAGTGCTGGAGGTAATCGGTGACGTTGTAGCCGATGAAGGGCAGCATTGCCATGGGGTCGAAGCGGAGCTGTCCGGCGCCGCCCAGAGTGGCCGCGGTCATCTCGGAGGACATGGTGGCGCCCATGAAGACGCCGTGCTCCCAAGAGCGGGACTCGTTCACCAGGGGCACCACGGTCTTGCGGCGGCCGCCGAAGAGGATGGCGTCAATCTTGACACCCTCGGGGCTCTCCCACTCGGGAGCGATGACGGGGCACTGCTTGGCAGGAGTGGTGAAGCGGGAGTTCTTGTGGGCGGCAGGGCCGGCGGGGTTCCAGGCCTTGTTCCAGGGACGGCGCAGCCAATCAACCACGGTGCCGGGATCCTTCACGTCGCCATCTTCCCACCAGTAGCCGTAGTCCTCGGTGAGGGCCACGTTGGTGAAGATGGTGTTACCGCCATTGATGGTCTTCATGGCGTTGGGGTTGGACTTCATGGAGGTGCCGGGGGCAACGCCGAAGAAACCCGCCTCGGGGTTGATGGCGCGCAGCTCGCCCTTCTCGTTGAAGCGCATCCAGGCGATATCATCACCCACAGTCTCGACCTTCCAGCCGGGCAGGGTGGGAGTCAGCATGGCCAGGTTGGTCTTGCCGCAGGCGCTAGGGAAGGCGCCGGTGATGAACTTGGAACGGCCCTCGGGATTGGTGACCTTCAAGATCAGCATGTGCTCGGCCATCCAGCCCTCCTCGCGAGCCAGCACGCTGGCGATACGAAGAGCGAAGCACTTCTTGCCCAGCAGAGCGTTGCCACCGTAACCAGAACCGTAGGAGATGATCTCGCGGGTATCGGGGAACTGAGTGATGTACTTCTTCTCAACGGGAGCGCAGGGCCACGGCACATCCGCCTGACCATCGGCCAGAGGAGCGCCATTGGAGTGCACGGCGTGGATGAACTCGCGACCGGCGTCAATGCGGTCCAGGATGGTCTGGCTCACACGGGTCATGATCATCATGTTCACGACCACGTAGGGAGAATCGGTGATCTCAATGCCGTATTTCGCCAGGGGGGACTCGGGGTTGCCCATGGAGAAGGGAATCACATACATGGTACGACCGGCCATGCAACCGTCGAAGATCTGGTTGAACTCCGCCTTCATCTCGGCGGGATCCTTCCAGTGGTTCGTCACACCGGCATTCGCCTCGTCCTTGGAGCAGATGAAGGTACGCTCCTCAACACGCGCGACATCGCTCTTGTCAGAACGAGCCAGGTAGGAGTTGGCGGGGGTCTTCATCTTGATGAAGGTGCCAGTCTTGACCATCAGGTCGCAAAGGGCGTCGTAGTGCTTCTGAGAGCCGTCGCAGAACTCAACCATGGCGGGCTTGCACAGGTCAATCCAACCCTGCAGCCAGCTCTTCAGCTCGGCATTTTTCAGATCATTGATGGTGATCATGGGGATTTGATCCTCCTTTTCTATCCGGGGAACTTGGACCGCCTACAAAGAAAAACGGCCCACTATGAGACACGAGAAAAAAGTATCTTCGGAAATCGGCGTAATATAAGGGCGAAATCGGGGTTTGGAAGAAGGGAACAAGAAAGGAAGGGAAAAAGGGAAGAGTTCCCAAAAAGGAGGAAGGAGGAAGGAGGAAGTTAGGCGGGGGGGAAGCTATCCAAAGGACTGGGGGAAAGCCCCCCGCACCCCCCAATGCCCTAGGGTAGCGGTAGGGTGTTGTATGGGGGCGGTACTGTACCGCCGGCAGGCGAAAGAGGCTAAGCGGGGGAAGCTATCCAAAGGACTGGGGGCAAGCCCCCCGCACCCCCCCAATGCCCTAGGGTAGCGGTAGGGTGTTGTATGGGGGCGGTACCGTACCGCCGCTTAGACGGAAGAAATTAGGAGGGGGTCCGGGGGGCGCATGCCCCGACCTCCTTTGGAGATCTTCCTGCAAAACTGCGCTTGGGAAGGCACGCGCCGCGCTGCGCGCAAAAAGCCGGTACCGTACCGCCGGCAGGCGGAAAAGGCTAAGCGGGGGAAAGCTATCCAAAGGACTGGGGGCAAGCCCCCCGCACCCCCCCCAAAAAATACCCTAGAGTAGCGGTGGGGTGTTTGTATGGGGGGCGTCAATGGTACCGCGGTCGAGTGCCGCGGAAGAGCCGCGGAGCGACCGCATAAACCTTCTCCCTACTACCTGCTCCCTCCTACCTAACAGGGGCGAGCGCCTACGGCCCCCTAATAGCCCCGCCCTCTCCCCGAAAAGGAACCGCCCCACCCCATCGCCTTTCACCCCCTTATGCCTTTTCCCGCATTTTCATGTATGCGCGTACGCGCGCGCAGGTCCGCGCATGGGCCCCGTCCCCCTCCCTTACCGCTCCCCATGAGCGTAGCCCCCCGCCCAAGTTCTGCCTATCCATTCCTTTCAAAGTCATAGAGATTGTAACTCCTGTGGCTTTGAAGCCATCTCCCTCCAAGGCTAGTAGTATGCAGTTCCTTCACGGAGGGCATTGCCACACCCGAATAGCCGCAAAACAGCACAGTAGTTCACCGGATGGAGCCAGCCGTCAGCCAGTAACCTGATAAGTACTAGAGGTTAAGATACTGATCTAGCCGGCGGTTCAGATAAGTGGCGAAAAGAAGCGCCATGGCATCGCGTTTCTTCCCGGAGTGCCAGCCATCGAAGGCCTCGTAGTATTTCGCGCGATCGGCAAATTTGATATCGATGGCGGGGAATCCAGCTTTCATCAATTCCAGGTTAACAAGGAGTCGTCCGGTACGACCATTGCCGTCGATAAAAGGATGAATTGCTTCGAATTCGATATGGAAGCGCGCCAATCGTGGAATGAGTTCCTCTTTTGACTCCCGATAATCTTGGAGCAGCTGTTCCATATTTTGCTGAATAAGAAAGGGCTGGACGGGTTCGTGAAGGGCGCCGAGGATTCGGACGGGGACTCGGCGGTATACACCGCGGTCTTCCGGCTTGTCCGCCAGCACCAGAAAGTGGATTTGTCGGATAAGGCTTTCTGTCAGGGGGGCGTTGTCGCGAACGAGCTCACCGAGATAGTGGAAGGCCTGGTGATGCCCCACGGCCTCCAAGTGATCCTTCAGGGGCTTGGCGCCCACAGTGAGCCCCTGAAGCACCAGCGCGGTCTCCTTGAGAGTCAGCGTATTGCCTTCTATCGCATTAGAATTATAGGTGTATTCAACGGCGAACTCCTGCTGCAGGCGCTCTATTTCCCCCGCAGTGAGAGGACGGCGCTTGTCTAGCTCCTCTTTCTTGCGACGAATCTCCCCTAGTAGTGTGGAGAGGGTCCGCAAGGGGCGCTGGTCTTCCGGCTTGCACACTCCTTCGGGAATCTGCCAGGAACGCCCCATTCGCACCGCCCCCACAATACGGCCCTCTTCACATAACACACGAATCCTTCGACCTGAAATCCCCCAAAGACGGGACGCATCCTCTACTGTCATCATCGCAAAAATCCTCCTTCTTGCGGAATAAAATCTCGCTTGCGGAATAATATATTCGCTGTTGCGGAACAATTCATGACACTGATGCACGCGCACTTCCGCCCCCCGCCCCTTACTAGGCAGAAGGCAGAAGGCAGAAGGCAGAAGGCAGAAGGCAGTAGGCAGAAGGCAGAAGGCAGAAGGCAGTAGGCAGTAGGTTTATCAGGGGCCACAGGCGCTATTCCGCCTTCGGGCGGCATTTGCGCGCCATTATGGGCGCGCCTGGTGCGCACGCGACGGGGTTTCCCCGGCGCGGGGTTTCGCAGGAAGATCTCCAAAGGACGGAGGGGCTTGCGCCCCCCGTACCCCCGCCTAGTTTCTTCCGCCTACCGGCGGTACCTGCTGTCCCCTAGCTTCGCGCAGGATTCTCTGGAAGAAGACCCTGGCTGCATCGAAGGCGCGTTCATCCATCTGGTGTCCGGCGTTTGGGATCACCTGGAGTTGTGCGTCCTGTCCGCGTCCGCGGATATCCTGGAGATACTCCTCGTGGCTACGTTGGATCCCGGTTTCCTTTTCGCCGCAGAGGAGGAGTGCGGGAGCCACGGTGCGGGAGTTGTCCACTGATGCCAGGATTGAGCGTCCCAGGACCGTCCAGGCAGCCACGGGATACTGTGTCATCTGCTGGAATTCGTAGACGAAATTCCCTCCCATGGAGAATCCGAAGAGGAAGAGTGGCGGACAGTTCGTGGGTCCGCCGAACTCCCGTCGGAGGGCCTCCTCCAGGAGTGCGCCGGATCCGAGAGCGGGATGCCAATATCCGCGCTCCCAGCATTGCGCAGTGGTCGTAGGGGAGGAGAAGGACGCCTCGGCCAGCGCCAGATTCCGCGTGCGTGCGAACTCACGCCAGGAGTCCATCCTTACCAGTGCGCCCGTGCGGTCGTTGATGCCGCTTGCCAGCACCAGGACGCCCTGTGGGGACGCCGGGAGGGGTCGATCCCAGAGGATCTCGCCCTCGAAGTCCACGCCCTCCGGTAGCCGTGGTTCCCGGGGATTCATGACCTCCTTGCGGAAGAATGGCACTGCGAGCGCCAGGCACAGGAGTCCCACGCCGACCACCGCCAGCGCAGAGGAGAGGATTTTCCGCGATGCCGTCGTCATGGCTGTAGTGGGAGGTTAAGGGAGATCCGCAGGAAGTCCAGCCACTGGAGCTCGGCGTCCTCGTTGGAGGGCAGGAACACGGAGTCCTTCTCTGACAGAGCGGAGAGAGTCTCCCGCGTAAAGAAGACCCTCACCGTGCACTCCTTCGAGAGGAGCAGCTCCTCTTCGTCCAGACGCAGGCTGGGATCCAGCAGACAGAGATAGAGCGGACGACTCACGCCCGATTTCAGGAGCCTCTGCGTTGTGCGAATGGCGTATCGTGCGCCAATACCATTCCCCAAGATCAGCAATGGCAGCGCGGAAGACTCCTCCGGGGAGAGCGCCGGCAGCGCGGAGAGTGCGGCGTCCACGCGTGCCTCCATGTCATCGAAGGCGTCCTGCTCCTCCCAGCCCACGCCGCCGCAGAAGAGCATCCGGCTCTCTGCATCCTGGCTGCGGAAGTACTCCGCCGCATCCTGCAAGAAGCTCTGTCCCAGCTCCTCATAGAAGAGCACCGCCTGCATCTGACGCGTCTCCGGCGCGGGTCCCGGCAGCACAGCGAGGAAGTCCTCCTGCCGCAGGGCGTAATTGACCTCCAGCGGAATGCGCTCCCACTCCTCGCGGAGCTCCCGACTGGGGAAATGCGCGGTGGTTCCATCGGGCAAGAGGAGCCTCTCGGGCCATGCCTCGACCGGCGGCACCTCGCCCGTCATCGGATCCTGCAAATCCACGATTCCCTGTAGGAAGAGCCACTTCCGCTTTTCCGTGAGGCGGGAGGGCGCGTGGTGTTCCACCCGCCGGCCATCCAGATAGGGCGGCACCTCCTCCCAGAGCAACTGCACACCCTCCGCCGCGGACTGCCGCTGCAACTCCCGGGTGGACGGCGTGCCGCCGCAACCCCAGCTGTTCAGCGCCATCATGGGCACGGGGAATCCCTCGGGGATCGG
>CAZMWS010000041.1:0-986 GCA_964570085.1 uncultured Lentisphaeraceae bacterium
AATTCCGGCGCGGGGTTTCGCTCGCGAAACCCTGGCCTAACTTCCTCCTTCCTCCTTTCTCCTTCCTCCTTTTTTTGAGGACTCCTCCTTCCTCATTCCTCATTGGGTTATGTTTTTCCTCTACGACCTCCTCTTCCCTCTCCTCCTCCTTCTCTACATGCCCTTCTACGTGGTGCATATCTTGCGGCGCGGCGGGTTGACGAAGGACTTCTGGGAGCGCTTCGGCATTTTCCCGCGGGAGGCGAAGGATCGCCTGGCGGCGCTGAAGTCGCGTCCCGTATGGATCCACGCGGTCTCCGTTGGCGAGACAGTGGAGGCGATCTCCTTCATCGCGCGGTGGCGTGAGCGCCATCCCACAGAGGACTTCGTCTTTACCTGCGGCACCTCCACCGGCTTCGCCACCGCCAAGAAGAAGCTCCCCGCCGATGTGGTCTGCCTCTACTGCCCCATGGACTGCTGGTGGATGGTCCGTCACGCCTACAACCTCATTCGCCCGCGGCTGGTGGCGATCCTGGAAGTGGAGATCTGGCCGAACCTGATCCTCCAGGCGCGCAAGCGCGGCATTCCGGTGGTCATGGTCAATGGACGCCTCTCCGATCGCTCCAGCCAGGGATACGCCAAGTGGGGATGCGTCTTCCGGAAGCTCTTCCGGAGCTACGCGCTCCTCTGCGTCCAGACCCCCGAGGACGCCGCACGACTGGAACACGTCATCGGAAAGGACGACCGCATTCGCGTGGTGGGCACTGTCAAGTTCGACCAGGTGGCCGATGGCGGTCCCGCCGATCTGGGCGATGTGCTGAAACAGGCCTTCGGCGATGGAGAGCATCCGCTTTTCTGCGTGGGGAGCACCCATCCCGGCGAGGAGGAGCTCATTTGCGAGGCGTATGCGCGGGCGCTGTCTTCCCAGCCCCAGTGGCGGATGGTCCTGGTGCCGCGGCATGCCGAGCGTGGTGCCGAGGTCGTGAAGATCCTGGAGGCCTTCCATC
>CAZMWS010000041.1:996-12285 GCA_964570085.1 uncultured Lentisphaeraceae bacterium
CAAGCCCAGTCCCGGAACCACTCCCGCGGCTGCCGGACAGGCGCAGGTGCTCCTGGTCAATACCACCGGACAGCTCATGGCGTATTATCGCGCGGCGGAGCTCTGCTACGTAGGAAAGAGCCTGGCTGGACAGACTGGCGGACACAATATCATCGAGCCCGCCATCTTCGGAAAGGCCATCCTCTACGGTGCGCACATGGAGAACTTCCGGCAGGTGGACCAGCTCTTCCGGGAGGCGAAGGCCGCCTATCCCGTGGAGGGCGATAACCTCTTCTTCCCGGCTCTCCAGACCCTCATGTCTCAGCCCGAAAAACGCCGGGAACTGGGCGAGCGCGCCCTGGCACTGGTCCAGAAACACCGCGGCGCCATCGACCGCACGCTGGAATTGTTGGACCAGACCCCCGAGACCGCCTTCCCCGAAAACCAGAAGGCGCAGTAGCCGCGAGATCCGACCCACCTTATTGCTCCCGTTTCCATGGATCCCGCAAGCCTCCCGATTCAGGAAATCCGCCAGGACTTCCTGGAGACCATGGCGGCCCCCGGCGCCGCATGCGTCCTCTCTGCTCCCACCGGCTCCGGGAAGTCCACCCAACTGCCGAAGTGGCTGTTGGAGTTGCTTCCCGAGGGCCGGAAGATCTTGGTGCTGCAGCCGCGTCGGCTGGCGGCGCGGATGCTCTCCGAGCGCGTCGCCTGGGAGTTGGGCGAGAAGGCGGGCGAGCGTGTGGGATATGTGACCCGCTATGAGCGCGCCGTGGGGCCCAATACCCGCGTACTCTTCGTCACCGAGGGCATTCTTACCCGGATGCTCCTGCATCCCAGGGAATTGGACTCTTACGGGTGCATTGTATTTGACGAATTCCACCAGCGGACGCTGGATGCGGATTTGGGGTTGGCGATGGCCGCCAATCTCCGCGCCACCACCCGGCCCGATTTGCGGCTGGTGGTCATGAGCGCCACTCTGGACAGCCGTCAGGTGGTGGAGTATCTCCCTGGCAGTCGGCTCCTGCAGTCCAAGGGCCGCTGCTTCCCCGTGGATATCTCCTACACTCCCCGGACTGGTTTCCGGAATCTCTATCAGGCGGGCGCCGATGCCCTCCGTGAATATCTGGAGAAGGGCGTAGCCGGCGATGTGCTCTTCTTCCTGCCCGGCGTCGCCGAGATCCGCCATGCGGCAGAGACCCTCCAGCGCACAAAATTCCCCGAGCCGCTGGTCCTCATGCCCCTCTATGGCGATATGGCACCCGAGGCGCAGCACGCCGTCATGGAGCCCGCCGAACGCCGCAAGGTGATTCTGGCTACCAATATCGCCGAGACCAGTCTCACCATCCCCGGCATCCGCATCGTCATCGACAGCGGTCTGGCGAAGATCAGCCGCTACGATGCCCAGCGCGGCATCAATATCCTGGAGACACAGCCCATCTCCGATGACGCCGCGCAACAGCGCGCGGGACGCGCCGGACGAGAGGCGCCCGGCGTCTGCCGACGCCTCTGGAGTCCCCTGGAACAGGATCACCGCACCCCACATGGACTCCCCGAAATCCAGCGGCTGGATCTGGCAGACCCCATCCTCACCGTCCACTGCTACGGCTTCGCGGACGACACACAATTCCCCTGGTTCGAACGGCCGCAGGAGAAGGCGGCTTCCGGCGCGCGGGAGTTGCTGACCTCCCTGGGACTCCTGCTGTCTGACGGAACCGTCTCCGCCAGCGGACAGGAGGCGCGAAAATATCCCACGCATCCCCGACTGGCACTCATGCTCCTCCTGGGCGCACAACGCGGCGCATTCCGGGAGGCCTGCGGTGCCGCCGCAATCTTGGAGGGACGTCCCATGATGCTCCGACAGGGCGCCGCCTCCACCCTCACGCAACAGCGCAATAGCCTCCGGCGCGATCGCGGGAACCGCGCTCCCGGAGAACAGCCGCCACCCGAATCCGATTTTCTGGCGCAGCTCACGCTGCTCCGCCAGGCGAAGGAGTGCCACTTTGCCGATGACGCCTGCTCCCGTTTGGGAGTCCTGAGTGGCGCCGCACGGGAGATCTACCGCAGCTGGCAGGATCTCCTCCGCCTCACCCCCAAGAACGACTACGCACCCGCACAAAATCCCGCTCTGGAACTGTCGCGCATCCTCCTGGAGTGCTTCCCGGATCGGCTGGCGCGGCGGCTGGATCGCGGCACCCTCAATTGCGAATTGGCGCAGCGCAAGCGCGCCGTCCTCTCTCCACAGTCCCTGGTGCGGGATGAGCCACTGCTGGTGGCCGGCGAACTCCGCGCCGTCAGCGCCGGAAATACCCCCGGAATGACCACCGAGCTCTCCCTGGTCTCCGGCGTCCGCGAGGAGTGGCTCTGGGAGCTCTTCCCGGATTCGCTCAAGGAGGAGGATGCGCTCCTCTGGGATGGCGTCCGGCAGCAGGTGATTCACCGCCGGACCCTCTCCTGCTTGGGCGTGGTTCTGGAGGAATCCGTCCGACCGGATGCCGATCCCGAGCGCGCCTCGCAACTCCTCTACGAACAGGTCGCCTCCACCAACAATATGCCGCTTTTGGGATGGGATGAGTCCTGCCAGGAGTGGATCGACCGCGTGCAATTCCTCCGGGAACACTTCCCGCAGCTCGGACTCCCCGAATACTCCGACGAGGAGTGCGATGGCGTCCGGCGGGAGCTCTGCCAGGGCGAGACAAAATACTCCGCCGTCCGAAACAAGCCCGCGCTGCCCTATCTCCAGGCCCTCCTGACCCCACAGCAACTCGTGGAGGTCCAGCGGCTGGCACCGCCCTTCCTGCCACTGCCCCGCAACCGGAAGCTCCGGCTGGAATACCACCCCGGACAACCCCCGAAAGGACGCGCCAAAATCCAGGAACTCTACGATGTTACCGGACCCGTTACCGTCGGAAACGGAAAAATTCCCGTGCTCCTGGATATCCTGGCGCCGAATTTCCGCACCGTCCAAATCACCGACGATCTCCCGCGCTTCTGGAATGTCCATTATCCCAGCATAAAATCACAGCTCCAGAGACGATACCCAAAGCACGAATGGCGCTGAGAAAGTTGGAATCCCCGCGGAATTGCAAAATATTTGACGAATTCGGGGATTTTTTGCAGAAAAAACAATACGAATGCCGTTACAAATCTCGTTTCTGGGTTAAAATATTGAAAATCACCGAAAAAAACTAAGACAGGAATTTCTATTGCCATGGCAGACGAATCCAACAATTCCTCGACCTATAACTTTTATCCCTGGGTATGTCCGGAGGCCTTTGCCGAGCCTGTGGAGGGTCTTCCCTTCAATGTGGCGAAGGACAACTTCTCCCGCGGGCCCATCGTCCTGCATTCCCACGATTTCATTGAGATCGCCATGATCACCAACGGCAAGGGAATCTACAAGACCCCCGATGCCGAATTCCCCATTCGCCGTGGCGATATCTTCCTCATTCCCAAGGGGAACATCCACGCCTATTCGCCTCCCGGCGCGCTGGAGGTCATGAACCTTCTGATCCAGGATGCCTCCGTCCTCAAGGAGTTCTCTGAACTCTCCGCCGAGCCCGCCATGCGGTGCTTCCTGGAGCTGGAGCCGCTCTTCCGCGGACAGAATAACTTCCAGAACCGGCTTCATCTCGATAGCGAGGAGCTCAATCAGCTCATCTTCTACTGGGAACGCATCGCGCAGGAGTTGCGGGAGCGCGAGGAGTTCTTCCGCGACATGGTCCATAATCTGGTGCGCTGCTTCCTCTCGGTTCTCTGCCGTTTCTGCAACCAGATGCAGGGCGTGGGCGACCAGGAACTCCTGAATCTGGCGAAGGCGTTGCGGCACATTGAGACGCAGTATGGCTCCCCCATCACCTGCCCCGAACTGGCGCGCATCTCCGGACGAAACCAGAAGAAGTTCACCAAGGACTTCCTCCAGGCCACCGGAAAGACCCCCGCGAACTACCTGCTGACCTTCCGACTCAAGAAGGCCTGCGAAAAACTCGCAAATACCGATATCCCCATCCAGATCATCGCGCAGAAGTGCGGATTCTGCGATGCCTCACATTTCGGACAGCAGTTCCAGAGACACTTCAATCTCACTCCCTCCGCATACCGCATTCAACACCAGGGAACACAGGACTCCACGAAGTAGAATTCCGCATTCGCGAAGAGCACACAGCTAGGCGGACCCGAGGACAGAACCACCCCTCCGGTCCGCCTGAGACATTTCTAAGGCTGGACTTCTTGCAACCCAGCGGCCTTCGAGGCGAAAATGCCTGCGCAGAGAGTATAGTACGCCTCTGTCATCTTCGGCGTCCCCATGGTGTAATGGTAGCACAAGTGTTTTTGGTACATTTAGACTAGGTCCGAATCCTGGTGGGGATGCCATCCTTCTGATCAAAAGGCGGAGACTCGCAGAACACGCAGTCGCCGCCTTTTTTGCGTACACAGAGGGACCCTGCAACAGCCTATTTGCCCAAGAACCCACCCGCCGCGTTTGCCGGAGAGATTGCTCGAAAGGCAGGCCTCATACCCATTTCACCGGGGTGGCTTTGGACGCGTGGATTCGCGATTCGGGACTCTTTGTGTTTATATAGTTTGTTGATACGCAATAGGTTGCAGAGAGTTATCTTCCGGGGGGGTCAGTATAACTCCCAATGATTTTCCATGACGACGTGTGCGTTTTCGCAGGCGTCTTTTGTAGGGAAGACCGCGAGGATTGCGCTGCCGGAGCCGGAGAGGAGTGTGTGAGTTGCTCCGGCCTGGAGGAGTGCGTGTTTTGCGCGGGTGATTTCGGGGTGTGTTTCTTCCACGGCGGGTTCCAGGTCGTTCCAGAGTCCGCCGTCATTCCAATCGTGGTCGGGGGCTGGTGGCCAGGGTGGTGGAGTGGTGTTTGGGCGTCGGTGCCAGTGTTGATATGCCCATGCCACGGGGGAGGGGGTTCCAGGGTAGAGGACTCGCAGGTGCGGGATGGCCATTTGCGGGACGGGTGTGAGGAGATCCCCGATGCCGGTGGCCAGGGAGGGCACGGGGTTCAGGAAGAAGGGCACATCGGCTCCCAGGGAACGCGCGATTTCGTGGAGTCGCTGTGGGGGGAGGGCGGTGCCGTGCTGGTTGCGCTGCAGCTCGTTGATTTCCAGGAGCGTGGCGGCGGCATCGGAGGATCCCCCGCCCAGTCCGGCGCAGATCGGGATTCGCTTGTGGAGCGCCAGGTGGAAATCGGGTGCGATGGCGGCGGCGCGGCAGTATTCCGAAAGAGCGCGGCAGGCGAGATTTTTTTCGGGGGATTCGCCGCCGGGGATGGCGCGTCCCGTGAGGGCGAGCGTGATTCCGGTGCCGGGGGGATTCGGGGTGACCTCCAGGGAATCCGTGACTCCATGGAAGGGGACGAAGAGGGTGCGCAGCTCGTGCCGTCCATCCTGGGGGCGCAGTGCCCCCACCTCCAGGACCAGATTGACTTTCGCGGGCGTCTCGCGCATGGGATATCAGGGCGGTTGCTACTATGGCGGCGTTGCGATATGCTTTTTTTACGCCTGTGGGGCGTCTGCGAGTTCGCCGTAGAGAGCGTTTTCGGTGGAGCGGGTGATTTTGAAGGGCAGGATTTGTCCGATGGCGATCTTTTCGTTGGGCTCGAAGAGGACCATCTTGTTGGTATCGCTTCTGCCGCTCCAGCGCTTCGGATTTCGGGCGCTGGCGCCCTCCACCAGGACGGGGACCACGGTGCCCACCGCCTTCCTGTTGGCTTCGCGGACGTGGTGGTTCAGCTCCTCCAGGAGGATCTGGTTGCGCTGGTGCTTGACTTCCTCGGGGATATCGTCGGGGAGGGTCTTGGCGGCTTGGGTGCCCTCCCGCTGGGAGTATCGGAAGATGTATGCCATGTCGTATCCCACCTCCCGCATGACCTGGTGGGTCATCTCGAACTCCTCCTCGGTCTCGCTGCAGAATCCCACGATGATATCGGTGGAGAAGGTGGCGTCGGGCACCTTCGCGCGGATGGCGGCGATGCGGTCCAGGTATTCGGCGGCGGTGTAGTTCCGGTGCATGAGCTTCAGAATGCGGTCGCTACCGCTCTGGACGGGCACATGGAAGGAGTGACAGACCTTCGGCAGGGAGCTGACGGCCTCCACAAACCGTCGGTTCATGAAGCGGACATGGGGGGAGGTGAAGCGGATGCGCTCAATGCCGTCCACTTGCTGAAGGGCCTCCAGCAAGTCTGCGAAGGCGGAGAATTCGGGGGTGTATTCTCCGCGTGCGCGGGCCTCTGCCACGCCGTAGGCGGTGATATTCTGTCCCAGGAGCAGCAGTTCCTTTGTGCCGGTATCGGCCAGCATCTTCGCTTCGTCCACGATATCCTGGATGGGGCGGGACTTTTCGCGTCCGCGGCAGTATGGCACCACGCAGTAGGTGCAGAATTGATCGCATCCGCGCATGACGGAGACCTCGGCGATGAGCCGTCCGGGGCGGTGTCCATCTAGTTCCCGGAAGACCCCGGGGCCCATGTCGATGGCGCATTTGCGGCTTTTCTTTGCCAGGCAGTCTGCGAGGATAGCGGGGATATTCTGGAGCTGGTCGGTTCCCGCCACGAAATCCAGGTGTGGCAGTTCCTGCAGGAGGCTCTCGCCCAGGCGCTGTGCCATGCATCCGATGATGCCGATGACCAAGTCGGGTCGTTCCCGCTTCAGGCGCTTCATGAGCCCCACCTTCCCGATGACCTTCCGCTCCGCCTGGTCGCGGACGCTGCAGGTATTGAAGATCAGGATGTCCGCCTGGGACTCCTCGGGCTCCTCACGGTAGCCGTTCATCTCCAATAGGCACGCCAACGCCTCCGAATCTCGGGCGTTCATCTGGCAGCCGTAGGTCTTGATGTGGAACGAGGGTGCGGTGGCGGACATCTATAGTATCTCCATGACGTTGAAATTCGCTATTCTTTTTTGGGTGGCCACAGCCGCCCTCCTTCTGATTCCCGCTCGGTACATCCAGGATGTCCCCCTCGCAGGCGGCCATCGCCTGCAGGTGGTGGAGTTGGCTATCACGACTCAGGAGCGGGCACAGGGACTGCAGGGACGCACCAGTCTGTCGGACTCCTGCGGAATGGCATTCTTCTCCCTGCCGCCCAGGCCACAGGTCTTCTGGATGAAGGGCACACGGATTCCGCTAGACATCGTCTTCCTGGATCTGGAGGGCGTTGTCTTGGAGATCCACACCATGGCGGTGGAACCGCCGCGGGGCCGCGAGGAATCCCTGCGGAACTATGAGCACCGCCTGCGGCAGTATCCCTGCCAGCGACCGGTCTTCTGCGCCCTGGAAATCCGCGCCGGCCTGGCAGCGGAGCTGGGGCTGCGCGTGGGAGACCGCGTAGAGGGACTCTCCTGGCAGGGACTCCGGCGTCAGCACCCCGAGGTGCTGGCGGAACTGGAAAAGGCCGCTGCAAGACCCTGAAATCGGGGCGACCGCCTAATATAAAACTCCCTGCAGGGGCCGATTCCGGACGCCTCTGCAACACGCGACCTCGGTCGCTGTAACTTATTCTCCCGCAAGATAAAAGAGCGGAGGTGGCGAAAAAAGTCGCCTCCGCTCTTGCTTTTTTGAAGGGTTTTGCCTATAATATGGGTGTGAGGGGAAAAATGTCATGTGATTTGTGTGGACTGAATACCGAGACCGGGTGGTTTGGGTTCAGTCGTGAGTAGGAAAACAACAAAACAACGGAGGTAGAAGATGCAATTTCAAAGGTTTCTCCGCAGTATTTTTGTCGTCTTTCTGGCATGTATGCTTTCTGTTTCGTTTAATGGCGAAATTCTTCATACCTTCTATGGTAACCAGATAGAGTGCCGTTGTGGGGAGGCAGGCCGAGAAGGACTTTCCACGGTGCGTGTTGAGGTTAGTGTAGATGAGGAGTATGCGGTTCAATTAGAATGGGATGAAGACCCGATGGGACGTTATCGCTATCGTGAGGCAAGCGAAAATGTTTGGGTAGGAAGCTTAGCAGAGACTCCTCATGACGGAACAGGTGCTGGATATATACGTGGTGGCGTGGTTATTGTAGTCATACGGCATGAGTGGGATTCAGACACATACGTGTATGAAGATATAGTCACCACGTTTCAAACATCAAAGCCATGCGTGCATTCTCCGCAGCAGGACGGTTGAAGCAAATTTGATGCTTCTTTGTAGCATTCCATGAACACTGGCGTGCCAAGGTAAGGCTTAAATGGTCTTAATGTTCTTGGGTGTCAGTGGTTCATGGAAGATATTTCAATTTGAAAGTCAGCGGGAAAGGGGGCGTGTTTAAGAAATGTTGCCCATTGAACGCTGGCTAGGGTTTAATACCTAATTTGGAGATAAGAAATGCAGGTAAGATCATGGCGGATTGAAGTGATAATGTGTTTGATGGTTTTTCTTTTCTGTCTCGGCTGTTCAAAGGAGGAGGCTCCTTCGAAGAAGGATGAGGCGAGACTCTTGGAGTTTAAAAGGGATCCCTGTTTGTTTGTGATTTGTTATCCCCCAAATGTGGAGGGGGGGGACTACGTAAAGGAGCAGGGGATGTTTGTTCTCCTGAAAGAGGCTTTGACTCGTGAGAAATGTGCAGGCCGTGCAATTGTGCCTTCTAGTCACGTGTTGTGCGATGGGGAAGGCCAGGAGCATTTGCGCTTTGCGTTGATTCGCATGGAGGGTGAGGGTGACCGTGGGCTGTATCGTCTCCTCTACTCTGTGGGACAGGTGCGGGGCTCAAAGGACTTCCGATATGACGGCGAGGAATGGCTTCCAGTGGCCTCGGGAGAGCGGTGGCTTGCCGCAGTGATCCGCAATTGGAAGTAACGGGGAGGGAAGACCATGAACGATTTCAGAAAGCGCTTGTGTTTTGCGTGGGTTGCGGCGTGTCTTCTGCTAGGATGCAGTGTGCGTGTCTTGGCTGCGGAGCCGGTGCCCTCCTCTTCGGAGGCGCGGGGGTTTTTGCAGAAGGCCCTGGAGGAACACGGAAAGTTTGAGGGTCGGTTGCCTTTTGCCGATCAAGAGACGCTGAAAGAGTGGGGGGGTGCTTCAGGCGAATACGAGCAGATGACGGAGCCCGACGGAGTGCGTTTGCGGAAGCTGACGCTTCGGGACGGGCATGGTCGGGAGATGGTCTGCATGATTCAGAACCGGGATGGCGTCTTTGCGGGTGTGGATGGCAAGTGGTGGCAGTTGCCAGGCGCGTATCCGCTGATGATTTATGATTTGCTGGCGGATCCCTTCCCGGAAGAGGAGTGGGGGATGTCCAACTTTTCCATGGAGGAAATCCTTCGGGGCGGAAGGAAGCTCCTGAAAATCACCATGCGGCTTCCCGATGACATGAAGAAACTGTTTCGGGTAGAGGGAGAAATGCAACTTTCTCCCTGGCCTATCAATGGCCTTGAGGCGAAAAGCTTGAAGGATCCCGCTTATTCTCGTCGCCCCGTGACGCGGGTCTTTTTCCTGGATCCGCAAAGTGGCCGGATTGTCTACCGGGCGCATTACAATGCTCGTGGTGAGAAGTGCTTCGAGCTTACGTGGCCGAAGCAGGAGGACTTCACGGTTCCATGCGCGGAGGGTTTTCAGCTGAATGGCACCGTAGTGGGGCGGGAATATGTCTTGAAGGACATGATGATTTCCCGGACACGGGAACTCCAGAAGGACCGTCGTCTCTCGGATCGCGGAAGATCGGGCCGCAAGCCCGTCTGGCGGATCCTGGTAGAACACCGCACGCCCATTTTGGCGGCGTGCGGAGTGTTGCTCCTGGGCGCGGCATTTGCGCTGCGTCGTCATCGCGACTAAGGATTTCAAGAGATAGAGTAGGGCGTCATTGCAACCCAAGAGGAGACTAGACATGAGGCATCGTTTTACCCTGATTGAGCTATTGACGGTGTTGGGCATTATTGCGCTGTTGGCGGCCATGCTGATTCCCGTATTGAGCAAGGCGCGTGGAAAGGCGCGTGGCGTGAGTTGCGTGAATGTCATTCGGCAGCTGGGGCTGGGGACCATCCTCTATGGACAGGACAACGACGACTACTTCCATCCCTCCAAATGGGGCAAGGCGGAGGGGCTCCCCGTGGTGGATAATTACTACTTCTACTGCTTCAATACGATGTGCGCTCCCGAGGGCGGCTTGAAGACCCCCGATGAGATCACGGGGCTCGGGGAGGCCAGCTGGAAGAATTGGCTTTGCCCGGATTTCAGCGGCGAGGAGGCCTGGGAATACGACTGGGCGGGCTGGTCCAGTGTGCGGGTCAATGACGAGGCGCCGCGGCGGCGTCCCAAATCGGGATACCAGTACAATGCCTCGGCGGGTTATAACAACCAGGTCATCAAGGAATATGGCGAGTATGGCGTGAAATCCCAGTGGCTGAAGCAGGGCGCCGTGAAGCGTCCTAGCCAATTCGTCGTCTTCCTGGATCGCTGCAATTGTGCGGGCAATGGCGGCAGTTGGGTCAGCTGGTATATGATCGCCCAGGAGTATTCCTGCAATTTGGACGAAGTGAAGCGGCAGTATTGCCGTCACAACGGGATGTGCAATGTGGTTTTTGCCGACGGACATGTGGATGGCGTGGGCTGGGAGGACCTCCAGGCGCTGTCTCTCTCTGGCGATGGCGATACGGACAAGTTGGTGATGCAGCTCGGCGGAAACGGTCAGTAGCACGGCGCATGGCGCATTTCTTCCGTGGGAGCATCCTTCCGAATCTCTAGTCGCCGTAGACGCCTTGCGTGGATTTGCGCGGCGGCGGTGATTTTCTGTGGCCTCGCGTGCGGTGTCTGGTGGTTTCGGCGCGTCATGTTGCGGCGGAGCCTATGGCAGCCGCGGGTGGTCTCGGTGCGGGTGCCGGCGGGGAGTCCCTGGGAGTTGGGGATGGCGCGGATGCGTGTGGAGCTCCCGTTGAATGTGGAGACGGAGATCCACTACGCGGTGCCGCGGGATCCGGTGACGGGGGAGATTCCCGCCAGCGCATCGAATATCCTTTTCTGGGCGCCCTTCCTGGGTGCGGCACCGCAGTTGCGCGCCGGGGGACTGGGGGCGGCACCGCTGGAGTATGCGCGTCGCGGCGGCTGGACGGTCTTTTCCCTGACTATCGACTCCTTTGTTGTGGATGGCAGCGGGGAGGAGTTCCACTACTGGGATCGGGATCTAGGTTGGGATCGCGCAGTCTTTGCGGCGCAGGAGTGGCTTCAGCGGCAATATGGCCTGAAGCCCGGGAAGCTATTGTTGGGTGGCGAATCCGCGGGCGGGAGCATGGCGGAGCGCCTGGCGGTATCCCATCCGGAGCGGGTGTTGGCGGCGGCCTGGAGTGGCGGCTCCAGCTATCTGCCGATCCC
>CAZMWS010000042.1:0-7856 GCA_964570085.1 uncultured Lentisphaeraceae bacterium
CCTGCGAAACCCTGGCCAAACTTCCTCCTTCCTCCTTCCTCCTTCCTCCTTTTTTAGACGCAAAAGGGGCGCTCCCGGCTTTGCCGAAGAGCGCCCCTTTTGCGTCACTGGATAGGCACTTCCGCGGGCTTTTCGTAGGGCGCGGCCTCCACGTTCAGCCAGGGATCCTCGCCGAACTTCGCCACCACCTCCGCCTTTACCCATCGGCGATCCGAGGGCTTCTGCACCTGGATCTTGTCATTCGAGAGAATGACGCGTCCATCGGAGAGTGTCAGGGAGAAGAGCGCTCCGCAGAAGGTTCCGCCCATCACGGGGCCGTAATCCGCGCAATGGAGGATGATCTCGTTCTCGCCCACCTTGAGCTCCTTCGCGATATCCAGCGTGAAAGCCAGATCCCAGGCGCCCTGTCGCATGACCTCCTTTCCGTTGACATAGGCCACGAAGCCATTGTCCACGGAAGCGGCGAGCCAGGCGTGTTCCAGGGGCTTATCGACCTTCACGGGAATCCGGAAGATCGCCTGGGAACCCGCCTTCTTTCCCTCGCCGGGATACCAGATGCGGCTCGCCTTCCGGAAATCCGTAGGGAGCTCCACGCGCTCCTTCACACGATGCGTGGCGGGCATCGCAAGAGGCGCGGGAAGCGCGCGGTCGGCATCCACAAGCACCAGCAGTCCGTAGGCCGGCAGCGAAAGCGACAGCGTGCCGTCTTCGGCGGGACGGAAGTGCGCGTCGGTCGCGACCTCCCGGAGATTCGCAGGGAAATCGCCCTTCAGAGTGAACTTCGCCTTCTCGCCGGATTCATTGAGGACAATCCAGAGAGCGCCGGCGTCATTCGCCTTATGGCAGACGCGGATCTGGCTCTCGGGAGCGCCAGCGAGCTCCACGTCCTTCGATGCGGGGGCGATGAGGATCGCGCTCAGGGAGTGGATCTCCTGGTTCGCCGCCTTCAGGACGCCCAGGTATTTGTCATTCTGCTGGGGTCCCAGATTGAGTCCCCAGTAGAAGACTCCCATGGCACCGTGTGCAATGGACTCATACACCATGTATCGGGCTTCCGGGAGAGTGGGGAAGATCCGGATGGGCTGGTTGTAGAGGGTGCCCCATGCAAATGCCTGGAGGCTCATCCAAATCGGCTTCTGGTAGCGGACCGTCTCCTGGCAGATATCGGTGTATTTGCCCACGCAGGACATCATCTTGTCGTCCAGGCCGGAGTGTCCGCTGGGACCGGGAATGGGGTAGATATCAATGCCGTAGATGTCGCAGGCGAAGGAGAATCCGCGATTGCCGTCGGGAGTGCCGCGGGGCGCCTCGTTGAGGAAGCACGGATGCTCGTCATCCACGTATTTCAAGAAACGCCGATAGGCGAGGATGGTCTCGGAGGACTTCAGGCCGCTCCAGGTGGGCTCGTCCGTCACAAACCATCCGAACATGGAGGGATGCTGGAGGGTCTCCGCGAACTGCGCACGGAGGGCGGCTCCCTGCGCAGGAAGATCGGCTTCGGCGGCATCGCCCAGGGAAGCAGGCATGCGGGGCATGCCGAAGAGCCCGAAGTCCGCCAGGTCATCCAGCTGGCTGGCATTGCACATGACCACATCAAAGCCCAGGTCCGCGTGCATCTGGAAGGACTCCCGGAGAGGAAGCACGCCGAAATTTCCCCAGGAGCAGATGGGGAAGACGGGCTTGCCGTCGATGTGCAGGACATTGTTCTCGTCAAAACAAATCTCCCGCGCAGCCTTTTCGCGAAGAGTGAAGGGGATTTCCTCCTCGGCTAGAACGGTCCCCCGCTCGTCACGCAACGTGGCCTTGAGGAGATATTCGCCAATCTCCTCCGGCATGGGGAAGGTGAATTCCGCGGGGGCATCGGCGGGGAAGCTCTGCTCCTGTCCCCGGAAAGAGACCGTGATGGTCCCCATGGGAATCACGGAATGGACGGTCCCGGAGAACTCCCTGGCGGTCTCGCCGATGCGGGCGCCATTGTGGTAGGAGAAGGGCGCGTTCAACGCGATATCCATCAGCGCCACCTCAGAGAGGGTCTCGCCAAAACGCACATTGTCAAAGTAGACAATGCCGGCGCCGCGGGGCTCGCCCTGCAGAGTCACCTCCATGTCGCGATCCGCAATGAAGGTGACCTCACGGCCGCGCCAGTCGCCAGAACGGGTATCGCGCCAGCCCGCCGTGGCGGGAATCACCTCGCCGTGATCGTCCAGCACCGCAAAACGGAACCAGGTGGCATGCTGGATATCGGTGTATTCCAGGTCCTCGCCGCCCTGGACATCGTAGTCCAGACGGTAGATCTTGCCCTTCTCCACAGAAAGGCCACTCTGACGCAGGCTGGCAATCGACATGCGGCTATCCAGACGCGCGCACTGTCCGTGGGAATCCCCTAAATCCGTCAGGCTCCATCCCTCGCCTTCCCAACCGAGGGCCCCCGCCGCAAAATCGCCATTCAACAACACGCCGCGACGACGCTCCAAAATCGGCCGGGCGAATTCCACCGTGCCCGTCTCGCCCTTGGGAAGAGAAAGCACCGCCAATGGACGCGAAGAGCCCCCCGGAGTGAGCACAAAGTCCATGCTCGCCATCCGCCAATCCTCCGCAACCGGTAGCCGCCTGTTGGCAATCTGGTAGGGCTCCATGCGCTCCACATAGTACTCGATCTGAGTACCGGGAGTGCCGCGATAGAAAACCGTAAAGGTATATGGGGCGCTCTCCTGGAGCGCATCGGGATTCACCAGGACGCCCTCGCGGCCATCCGCACTGCCCGTCACACGCACGACGCCCTCGCCGGTGAAATCCACAAAACCGGGATCGATGGCATGCCAGCCACCCTCCATCGGGACCAGCGCAGGAAGGATGTTCTTCGCATCCGCCTTCACATTGGCCAGGGACTCCTCCATGAGGGTCAGCTGGGGATTCCGATACTGCAGGACGCCCTTCGCTCCAGGAAGAACAGAAAGCACCGCGTAGTACACGCAATCGCCCTGCTTGGGCGCCGTGGGCTCAAAGAAGAACTCCGCCGTCTGCCAACGGGAAGCGCCCGTGATCTCCTTGCCACCAATGGAGCCCGGATGGCTGTCACGCTCTAAATAGAAATGCCCGCGGGTGGCATCGTCACTACGGTATTCCACGGAAAACCGGTAGGTGGCACCCGCAATCATCGGAATCTCCGTCTGCTGCAAATAACACCGCTCCGACGAATCCCCCGTCAAGGAAACCACATCCCCCTGGAAGGAAATATTCGTGGGAACACCCTGATGCCAGGCATCCACATCCCCAAAACCCGGTTCCCGTAACAAATTCACACCCTGCGCCGATAAGACTACACACAGGAAAAAGGAAAGAAAAGAATAAATCTTCATAGGAGAAAAAGGGCTAAAATTTTGATACAAAAAAGGGCCCTCGGCAAGAAGCCGAAGGCCCCTTTTCGCATCACGCGTTTACTGCATGATCAGGTCGCCACCGACATTGGAATTCAGACCGGGATACCAGTAGTACTCCTTGCGCAGGGGATATCCGGCAGTGGCAGAGGCCTTCTGGTTATTGAGGGCCTCCACATGTCCGTCACCAAAGGCGAAGTTCATCATCAGGGAGTGACGGAAGTAGTAGTCGGGCTGCACCAGGGGCTGGTCCGCAGAGCACCAGGCAAGCTTCTGGAAGCCGCCCTTGCTGGTTCCATCAAAGATATTGACAAAGATGGAGGGGAACTTGATGGAGGAGATGCGGTGCCAGGAGCAGGCCATCGTCCCATCGTAGGTGAAGCCACTGCAGAAGCTCATGCCGATATTGGCCGAATAGCCAATATTACCATAGAGGCGCTCGCTGGTGGGGCAGGAGGGGCAGTGAAGGATCTTGTGCCAGGCAGACTTGTCCGTGCCAGTGTCATCCTTGGCCATGGGATCCTTGTCATACCAAGTGGACCAGTCCATGGGGGTCTCGGGAATCATGGGGTTGTAGCAGAACCAGGGACGATTGGTACCCACGTCCTGACCAGCGGTGAGATCCCAGCCGGGTCCAAAGAGGACGGCGGGCAGGTAGTCGTCGTAGTCGTTGGTATACAGGATATTGCCCAGCTGAATCTCCTTCAGGTTGTTCGTGCAGCTGATGGCACGGGCCTTCTCACGGGCCTTGCTCAGCGCGGGCAACAACATGGCCGCCAAAATCGCAATGATCGCGATCACGACCAACAACTCAATCAAAGTGAATGATTTACGCATATTCGTTTTCCTGTTGTGGTTTTTACTCTAAGAAAGGGCCGGCGTACAGGACGCCATACAGATTATAATCACAAAAATGCCACTCCCCAAGAGCAAATGGCAAAAAAACACAACAATTTTTGCCCCCCCCGACAATCCCTGACAATTCCGGACATTGTTCAGAATTGTCATGGATTGTCGTATAAAAAAAAGGAGGAAGGAGGAAGGAGGAAGGAGGAAGTGTGGTCGCTCCGCGGGAATTCCGCGGCTTGAGGCCGCGGTACCGGTACCGCCGTAGGCGGAAGAAATTAGCGGGGGGCTCGGGGGGCGGCAGCCCATCCGTCCTTTGGAGATCTTCCTGCCAAAACCAGGCTAGGAAGGCACGCGTCGTTGGGAGGCACGCGCCGCTCTGCGGCCAAAAAGACGGTACCAGTACCGCCGGTAGGCGGAAGAATGCCAACTCGTTAATTACCAACTCCTAATTCAAAACTGCGGCGCAAAATTCGGCGCCGCTCGGCGGTTTGGCGCATGCGCGCATGCGCCAAGGCCCACTGCAAAGTGGCCACAACTCCTCCTTCCTCCTTCCTCCCTCCTCCTTTTTTAGACACAAAAGGGGCCCCGCGCCTTTTTCGGCCCGGGGCCCCTTTTTGCGTCACAGCGGCAGCACCATCTTCGTGGGCTCCGTATAGAGAGCGGGTTCCACGCCGATCCAGGGCTCGGTGCCGTATTTGCCCATATTCTTTGCGGGCACCCAGGTATCCTCGCCGGGCTTACGCACCTGGATATTCTCGTCGGAGAGGATGACGCGTCCATCGGAGAGAGTCAGTGCGAAGAGCGCTCCGCAGGGTGCTCCGAAATCGACGGCGCGGAGGATGATCTCGTTTTCGCCCACCTGGAGTTCCTTGGCGATATCGGCGGTCCAGGCCACATCCCACATGGAGTGCCGCATGACCTCCTTTCCGTTGACGATGGCGGAGAATGCGTCGTCCATGGAGATCGCCAGCCAGGCGTATTCCAGGGGCTTATCGAGAGTCACGGTGAAGCGAAAATCCGCCCGGGAGCCGGTGGACTGCGTTTCGCCGGGATACCAGATCCAGCTAGCCTTCGTGAAATCCGTGGGGAGCTCCACGTGTTCTGTCAGACGATGGGTCTTCGGCATGACCTGGGGTTCCGGCAGGGGCTGTCCGTCCTCCATCAGGACCACCAGATCGTAGGGTTGCAACGTCAGGAAGAGATCGCCATTCGCCTTGGCCTTGTAGGTCTCTCCGGTGCAGATCTCACGAAGGACCTGGGGGAACTCGCCCTTCAGATTGAAAGACGCCTTCTTGTCGGATTCGTTGAGGACAATCCAGAGAGCGCCGGCGGCATTCGCCTTATGGCAGACGCGGATCTGGGAGGCGCCGGGGCCCGCCACAGTCACATCAGGGCTCTCGGGAGCCACCAGAATGGCGGCGAAGTTATGGATTTCGGCGATGGTGGCCTTCAGATCCGCCAGGAAGGCGTCGTCCTGCCGGGTGCCCAGATCCAGTCCCCAATAGAAGAGTCCGGTGGCGCCATGGGCGATTGCCTCGTATGCCATGTATCGGGACTCCTGGAGAGTGGGATAGATTGCGGGGGGCTGGCGGTTGAAGCATCCCCATGCGAAGCCCTGAAGGGTCATCCAGATGGGCTTGGAATCCCGGACCGTATCGCGGCAGATATCGGTGTATTTGCCAACGCTGGTCATCATCTTGTCGTCCAGGCCAGAGTGTGAATTCGGCGCAGGAATGGGATAGATATCCACGCCGTAGACATCGCAGGAGAGCGAGAAGGGCCGGTTGTCCTGCACGGAACCGCGGGGCGCTTCGTTGAGGAAGCAGGGATGCTCATCGTCGATGTACTTCAGAAGCCGCTCGTATGCCTTCACGTAGGGGGCGGCCTTCTCGCCACGCCAGGCGGGCTCGTCGGTGACATACCACATCGCCATGGAGGGATGCTTCATGACTTCCGCGTATTCCTTGCGGAGGCCATCCACCTTCTCCAGATAGATGTCATCCTGCGCCAGCTCCATGAGGGGCTGCAAGCCAATGATCGCCATCATGCCGAATTCGGCCACGTCATCGACATGCATCCGGTTGACCAGCACCATGTCGATGCCCAAATCCGCCTGCTTCTTCAGGCCCTCGCGGAAAGGGAGATCGCCGCGATTTCCCCAGGAGCAGATGGGGAAGATGGGCTTGCCGTCGATATGGAGGACCTTGTTTTCGTCAAAATGGAAATCGCGTGCCGCCTTCTTGCGGAGAGTGAAGGGCACTTCCGCCTCCGCCAGGACCCCGCCCTGCTCGTCCAGCAGTGTTGCCTTGAGGGGGAACTCGCCCAATTCGGTGGGAACAGGGAAGGAGAATTCGGCGAGAGTGGTCCCGCTGAGGACCTGTTCCTCGCCCCGGAAAGAGACCACCAGAGTGGTGCCCGGCAGAGCGGCGTAGATCTTTCCGGTGAAGACCGTGGCGCCATCGCCCTCGCGTGCGCCGTTATGATAGGCGAAGGGGGCGTCCAGGACAATCTCCAGCAACGGCAATTCGGAGAGGCTCTCGCCGAAGGTGATGTTGTCGAAATTGACAATGCCGGGATCCTTCAGCTCTCCCTGGAGAGTGACATCCATATCGCGGTCGGCCACAAAGGTGACCTCCTTGTGCTGCCAGGAATTGCCAAAGCAGTCCCGCCAGCCGCCACAGCCCGGAATCACCTGTCCCTGATCGTCCAAGACCGCAATGCGGGACCAGGTGGCATTCTGGATATCGGTATACTGGTGATCCTCGCCGCCACGCACATCATATCCCAGACGGTAGATCTTTCCCTTCTTCACAAAGAGACCACTTTGCCGCAACCAGGCGCTGTCGAAACGGCCATCCAGATGGGCGACGGCCCCCAGATCACCGCCAAAGTCCACGATCTCGGCATTCCGGCTCTCCCAGCCCGCCAGGCCACTCGTGAAATCGCCATTCACCAAGACGCCCTGCTGACGTTCCAACACGGGATTGGCGAATTCCACCGCGCCCTTCGTGTCAGGAAGAGTAGAAAAGACCACGTAGTATTTGTCCGTCAGGCCGGGCTTCGTGGTGAATTCCAAGGTCGCCTGCCGCCACTCTTCCGCGGCAACGACGGTCTTGTGGGCGAAATCCGCGGGCGCGACGCGCTCGAAGTAGACATCGCCCAGTGCACCGGGAGTTCCGCGATAGAGGAAAGTGAGCGTATAGGGGACCGCATCCTGGAGGGGCAACTCCCAGTATCCCACATGAGAACGACCGCCGTCCCGTCCGATGACCCGCGCCACGCCCTCCTGGGGGAAGGAGACATATGCGGGATCGCTGATCCGCCAGCCGCCACGGCCCAGCACCGGCTCGGGAAGCAAATTGTCCGCATCCGCATGCAACGCCGACAGCGACTCCTCCACCAGCGTCACCTCCGGATTGCGGAACTGCAGAACGCCCGTCTCGCCGGGATTCACGGAGAGCACCGCATAGTAGACGCAGTCATCCGTGGGTTTGGTCGGCGGCTGCGGAGTAAACAGGAACTCCTCCGTCTGCCACTGGGGAGCACCCTGCACGCTCTGGACCGTGCCGTGGGCAGGCGTCGCACGCTCAAAATAGAAAAGCCCCCGCGCACCGTCGTCACTGCGATTCT
>CAZMWS010000042.1:7866-12197 GCA_964570085.1 uncultured Lentisphaeraceae bacterium
GATTCTCCACCGTGAAACGATAGACGGCACCGGGAATCAGCTGACAGCCCTGCTGCAAAAGATAACAACGATCGTGGGCATCCCCACGCAGGGAGACTACATCGCCTTCCAACGACACATTCTCCCCAATGCCACGGTCCCAGCCACGGCCCTCCTCCGCAAACGATGGATTCTCTAAAATATTCTGCGCCAACAAACTAACACAGAGCAAAAGGCAAAAGGCAGAAAACGAAAACTTCATAATACAAGGGGAAAAAACAGGGGAAGGGGGAAAATTACCTAATGATACAAGAAAACGGTACCGTACCGCCGGTAGGCGGAAGAAACGAAGCGGGGGAACGGGGGCGGCAGCCCTCCGTCCTTTGGAGATCTTACTGCGAAAACCATACTAGGAAGGCACGCGTCGTTGGGAAGCACGCGCCGCGGAGCGGCCCAGAAGCCAGCACCGTGCCGCCGGCAGGCGGAAAAGCGCCTGCGGGACCTTACAAACTAGCCACTAATGGCTAAGTACTTACGGCGCGCAAGCGCCACAAGGGGGCACGGGGGCGTGATTGCGCAAAGGATGTCCAAGGGACTGGGGGCAGGCCCCCCGCACCCCCCTTAGCCTAGGTAGGAGGTGGAAGGTAGAAGGTAGTAAGGAGAAGGTTAATAAGGTTCCGCAGGCGCTCTTCCGCCAACCGGCGATACCATGCATTGCACATTGCGCATTGCACATTGCACATTGCACATTGCACATTGCGCGCTAGTCTGGAACTCCTAATTTACAACTGCGGCGCAATTCGGCGCCGCTCGGCGCAATCGCCGGGTCTTCCCGGCGATGGGTTTCGCCTGCGAAACCCTGGCCAAACTTCCTCCTTCCTCCTTCCTCCTTCCTCCTTTTTTAGACACAAAAAGGCCCCCTGAGCCAGAAGGCACGGGGGCCCCTTTTTTATATCCCGGCGTTTACTGCATGATATCGTCGCCGCCGAAGGAGTTCTTGTATCCGGGATACCAGTAGTACTCCTTGCGCAGAGAGCAGGAATCCAGGTTGGCGCACTTGTTGATGGAGATTGCCTCGGCGTGTCCATCGCTGAAAGCAAAGTTCATCATCTGAGAGTGACGGAAGAACTTATCGCGGGCATTCAGCTGGTAGATATTCTCCACCTGGTTGCAGAAATAGGTGCAGAGGCCGCCTGCGCCGCTGGTGCCATCAAAGATATTCACGAAGATAGAGGGATACTTGATGGAGGAGACGCGGTGCCAGTTGCAGGAGATGAAGGGATGCGCCGTGCTGCCATTGGCCCGATTCAGGAACATCCGCATGAGCCCCATGCCCAAATTGCACTGATAGCCGATGTTACCCATCAAGCGCTCACTGGTGGGGCAGGAGGGGCAGTGGAGGATCTTGTGCCAAGAGCTCTTGTCCTCTTTGTTCACGCCAGTAAAGGTGGGCTCGCAAAACTCACCGGCGGGATCCTTCGTCCACCACGTGCTGTAATTCATGGGGGTCTCGGGAATCATGGGGTTGTAGCAGAACCAGGGACGGCTTCCACCAATGTCATAACCCCACTCACGGTCGCCATCCAACCACACCACGGGAGGCAGATAGTCGTCGTAGTCATTGGTGTAAAGGATATTGCCCAGCTGAATCTGCTTCAGGTTGTTCGTGCAGCTGATGGCACGCGCCTTCTCACGCGCCTTGCTCAACGCAGGCAACAACATGGCCGCCAAAATCGCAATGATCGCAATCACGACCAACAATTCAATCAAAGTAAACGATTTACGCATGTTCGTTCTTCTGTTATGGTTTTTACTCTAAAAAAGGGTCGAAATTCAGGACGCCACACAGATTATAATCACAAAAATCCCACTCCCCAAGAGCAAATGACATAAAAACACGACAATTTTTACCCCCCCCGAACACTTCCTGACAATTCCCGACATTGTCGTGAATTATCATGATTTGCCGGGTTACCAATACCGCCGTTAGGCGGAACAGCGCCTGCGGCACCTTATAAACCTTCCCTTCTCCCTTCCGCCTTCTACCTAAATACGACCTTCTGCGAGATCCAGGTAGCGAGGGGCTGATAGATTCTTACGAGCTGTCCAACGCAGAGTGCGGCTAGGATCGTTCCTTCGCGGACGCCGTCCAGTCGGTGGAGAAAGAGGAAGGAGAGTGCGATTGCCAGTGTCACCAGGGAGCAATCGAAGCAGATCTTCACCTTTCCGAAATTCAGGTGGAAGACCTGTGAGATCACCTGGACCAGTCCGTCACCGGGGACAAAGACCAGATCTGCGATCAGCAGTGCGGTGATACCGGCGGCCATGACGGCGGCGCCCAGGAGGGTCTCGGCGAATCGGAGGAGATAGTGTTCTGGGGTCCAGAAGCCCGTGAGATACATTCCCAGGTCAATGAAGACTCCGAAGAGTGCCACGGCGGGCAGCTGGAAGAGCTGTGTCCAGCGATAGCGTCGTCCCAGGATCAGCATCTGTGCGACCATGAAACCGATATTGAAGAGGACCGTCCAGGTGCCGAAGGAGAGTCCCCAGATCTGATGGAGGACATATGGTGCGCTGGAAATTGCGGTAGTGCCCAATCCAGGGCGGGTGCCCAGTGCCACGCCCAGTCCCATGAGGACCAGGCCTGTCAGCAGGCAGAGGAGTCTGCGAGTCATGATGGTAGGGGAGCCTTGAGGATATTCTTGCGATACTCTTTTTTACCAACGAAGCGCGGATCCTCTCCGTCGTCTCGTCTCATATCATCCCTTCGGGCGTGTGTAGTAGAAATGGGAATGCGCCTGGTAGTCCCGGCTGGATTCGGACCAGCGACCAAGAGATTATGAGTCACCTGCTCTAACCACTGAGCTACGGGACCAACCGAAGGGCGTGGCCGTTAATGTATACGGCAGTTTTGAAAAAGGAGGAAGGAGGCAAGGAGGAAGGAAAAAGGAAAAAGGAGGAAGGAGGAAGGAGGAAGGAGGAAGTGTGGTCGCTCCGCGGGAATTCCGCGGCTTGAGGCCGCGGTACCAGTACCGCCGTGTAGGCGGAAGAGCGCCTGCAACACCGCATAAACCTACTACCTACTCCCTGATCCCTACTACCTTAATTACGGGGGGCACGGGGGGCGCCGCCTTCGGCGCAATGTGCAATGTGCAATGTGCAATGCACCGTACCGCCGGTAGGCGGAAGAAATTAGGCGGGGGTTCGGGGGCGGCAGCCCTCCGTCCTTTGGAGATCTTCCTCCGAAAACCGCGCTAGGAAGAAACGCTCCGGTGCTAAGCACGCGCCTCTCTGCGGCTCTTTATCCCCCCCTCCCTACTACCTTCTCCCTACTACCTTGAAGAGCGCTATTCCGCCAGCTGGAGCCTCGCCCAATATTCGTAGGCGTGGAAATCGAGGGTCGGGGGTTTGGGGAATGCGGTGAAGTCGTTATAAGAGCGGTAGCAGGAATAGAAGTATCCGGCGAGATTGATGGTCCAAGTGTGGTCCTTGTCCATGGGAACGCCGGATTCCCGCGCCAGGAATGCGCGGGGGACGATAAGGACGGCCTGCCAGCCGCGGTCCTTGTCGGAGTGGTCATTGAGAGTGCCGTCCACGGCGGCCACTGCCTTCACGTCAGAACGGAACGGCTGGAGTTCCAGTCCCTCGAGACCGAATCCGGTGAAGGAGCGGCTAGGGAAGACATACGTGGTGCGGTGAGCGGCGGGGGTAGTATAGAGTTCGAAGTATGTATTGGTCTCCACGGGCTTCAAGAAGAGCTCGAAGGTATCGCCTGCCATGAAATGGGGATACTGGTCCTGGTCGCGCAGCGCCATGATGTCGTCGTTGACGACCTTGCATCCCACATAGAGATTCTCGTCGTCATAGAGCACCCGTGCAGTGACCTTCAGGGGATTGGCCTCGGCCAGCATTGCCTTCTCGGTGAGGGGGCCCCGTCCGCCGCCGGGAGTGAAGCGCTCCAGCTCGTAGACGGGGGTTTCCGCCCAGCGGGCATCCGACTGCTGGGCATCCACCACCAGACCCGGCGCATATTTCGCCACCACCGTCACCGGCTTCACACACGCCGTTTCTTCAGAAGAAGCCACAGTGCGGCAACCAACACCAAAGGGCAACGCCAGGGCGACAACGCCCGCCAAACACAACGCGCGGAAAAAATTCATGATTCTGAAGGAATTTAAGTAAAAAAGAAGAAAGAAAAAGGGTAAAAAAGGAGGAAGGAGGAAGTGAGGACGCTGCGCGGCTCTTCCGCGAAGTCTCGCCGCGGTACTAGTACCGCCGGTAGGCGGAAAATGATTAGGCGGGGGAGCGGGGGCGGCAGCCCTCTGTCCTTTGGAGATCTTCCTGCGAACACG
>CAZMWS010000043.1:0-11030 GCA_964570085.1 uncultured Lentisphaeraceae bacterium
GGCGGGGGCACGGGGGCGGTAGCCCGACCTCCTTTGGAGATCTTCCTGCGAAAACCGTGCTCGGTAGACGCGCGCCGTTGGCTAAGCACGCGCCGCTGGAGCGGCCCCAAAGCCGGCACCGTACCACCGGTAGGCGAAAGAAAATTGTACCCGCCAAAAAACTATCGAGCAAAAAACATGCGGCCTTTCGCCCTCCCCCATAATGCCCCACACCCTGGGAGTTCATTCCCTTAAGGGGAAGGGAACGGCGCTAAAAGAGAATCGACGATCGCTTCTGCCATCTCCAATGGGATGCCATTACTGGCACAAAATGCATTGGTCAATACGCCATTGACATTGAATTTCCGAACGTTATCCTGCAATGCGCTCGCCGCGCGAAGATCAGATCGACAGCAGTTTCTGGCGATGAGCATCGCCCCCCCAATCCGGACATCAAACCCCTCTAGGGTAAGAATATCCCCGTCCGGAGCATTAGGAGCATACAAAAGTCTATCAGTATCAATGAGATCAATGTAATTATCCGCAAGCACATATAGATCTGTCAGATCTTTGGTTCGCTCCTGATTGTCTACAAATGCATTCATCTTCAAAAAGGCGAGCCAATGCGGACGAATGACACGGATGGTGCCCAATTCCACTTCAGCATCCAGCGCATCCCTATATGCCGCCTGAAAACCAAGCACATTAAGCGTCCTATCAAAGTCCGGAGGCCACGCAATTTCCCCCTCGTCCGACTCTATGCCGCCAAAAGGAACAATATCTACGGAGATCTCTTCCGCTAGCCACAGCCGATGAGTCCTTCGGAGATCCCGCCGCAACCGGTACTTCTGCACAAGAGACCTCTGCAAGGCCTGGTAGTCATCCCAGCTGGAAACCCAGCAGGCGAGGTCGACATCCACCGTTGCGCGCACATTGACTCGCACCTCAAACCGCTTTAGCCAAAAATCGCGGCATGCTGCGCCAACCAGCATCAAGGGAAGGCCCAATTCCTCGGCAGCTTGAAAGACGATTCCTATGATCTTCTCTGCTGGAGTCATGCCTCCTCCCCCTCCAGATGCTGCTGGAAGATTTCCTCGGCGGCCTCAAGACACCGCCCATCATCTGTTGCAAGGAGATCGGCGTAGACAAGCAACCACGGCGTGCGTCCCTGGAAATGACGGTGTTCCGTCGGCCAGAAAGCATCGCGGACCTCAATATTCCCCTCCGGATCCAGCCGCCAATGATTTTCAAAGACTGTGCGCACGTAGCCGCCGTCCTGCTTCCAAAGCAGTACGGAATTCGTCTGCAAGAGCCTTTCCCGTGCGGCGACGGTCTCACCACCACCCACAAGCGCGGAATCTCCTGGAAGCCTGCCGAGTTCCCCCACGTACCGGGTGCTCTTCACCCTTGGCAACAGACGAAGGCGATAATTTTCCACCCAAAGACGACATAGCCGACTGCGGTCTATAAGCCGCCGAATCCCCTCCTGCTCTACTAGAAAGCGCCGTTTCTTCAAATCCGCTACGACATACGAAACCGTTGCCGCAGTCGTGCCACTTTGCGCGGCAATCTCTCTGTAATTCCATCCCACAGAACAGGGTTCCGTAAGAAAAAGGAACACCACCTGCAGCCCCGCCGGCGTGAAAGACCGCCCACGCACCAATTCTTCGCGGACCTCCCGAGGCTTGGGACAATTCCGAATTTGCAGAAAATTGCCCCCAAACCGCAAAAGCATATTTCCCGCAGTATCCGCGTAGCAAATCCCCCGCCGACTCAAAACTACGGCAACACTCTCCGGAATGTACTGCGCCCAAAGAATGCATCCCTCCGGAGCCATGCCACGCAATAACTGCGGCAGCAAGGCACCATTCACCACACCTACTTGACGAATCTCATAACACACTCCAGGAAGCTGCAGATACTTCACACCATCCTCCCCACAAACCACCTCACAAGCCCCACGACCATCCGCAGCCAACGCCTCGTTGATCCTCGGCAAAATGCTCTCTGTCCGATCGAATGCCTTCGGCATGTTCCTTTCTCCTATTCTGTTTACATTATGTGAACAAACATAATTTAGTGAACAAACTGTCAAACGCAACCCGGTTCCAAATTTTTAGTCGAAAATTTGCCGTTGTGCCTCCCTTTGTCTGCCCCTCCGGGGGAACCATGGGGCACCGAAGAGATTCCTAGGGGGTTCTTGCAGTAGCAGGGCTTTCTTGAGTCCTGGTTTCCTCCCTGCGGGGGGCCTCCCGGCCCTTCTCGCCGTGGTATATTTACCCCCTAGTCTGATCCTTCTTCCGCGTCCTGATATATGCTTGAATTTTTCTCCGCCATCCTGAAGATCCTCTTCATTGTATTCTTCTTCGGCTTCTGCATCTTCATCCACGAATTTGGGCATTTGATCGTGGCGTTATGGAGGGGTTTGCACGTGGAGGCATTCTCCATTGGCATGGGTCCGAAGCTCTGGGGATTCACCTACAAGGGCGTGGAGTATATCATCAGCTGGCTCCCCTTCGGCGGCTTCGTATCACTGCCGCAGCTGGATCCCACCGACGATCCCCAGACCTCCGACGGGAAGCCCCTCCCCCGCGCCACCCCCGGCGCCCGCGCCTGGACGGCCTTCGCCGGACCGCTCTTCAATGTCCTCTTCGGCTTCCTGCTGGCCACCATCATGTGGGGCGTGGGGCTCTGGTGCCCGGCGCCCTCCACCTCCGCAAACGTGGTGGCGATCCCCGCGTATCTTCCCTACCTGGAAGACGTCCCCGAATACGCCTCCATCCTGAAGATTGATGGCAAGGAGGTCACGGGCCGAAAGACTCCGCTGACCTGGGCAGAGCTGGCCTACCAGGCGAGCGAGGACGGCAAGACCCTCCCCGAGGAGCTGACCCTCACCATCCTGGAGGACGCCGACAAGCCGCCCCGGGAAGTCACCGTGAAGCCCCAGCCCAATCCCGAATGGACTGCGGGATTGCGCAAGGGCGATCGCATTGTGGAGGTCAATGGCGCCACCTTCCAGGATGGCGTGGACGGCCTTTGCAAGGAATACGTCTATGGCAACAAGGGCCATGTGACCGTGAAGGCACTGCGGGACGGCGAGCCGCTGGAATTCCGCTACCAGCCCCAAAAGAATCCCTCCATGGAGGGGCTGGGATTCCCCTTCTTCGATGTCATGAACCCCGTCCATGTGGCGGCGGTAGCCAAGGACTCCCCTGCAGATCACGCGGGCCTCAAGGCGGGCGACCAGTTGCTGGCCCTCCAGAAAAAGAATGTCGTCTCGCCCATCGACGCCGATCGACTCCTAACTGCCCTGCCCGCCGACGCTGCACAGGTCTCCATCACTGTGGCGCGTCAGGGAAAAGAGCTCCCGGAATTCATGGTGGCGCTCCCATCGGGCGAGCATTCCCTGCAGTCCCTGGGACTCTCCTTCCAAGTGGTGGCCTCCTCCGTCTTCCAGGGCTCCCCCGCAGAGGCAGCGGGCCTCCGCCGCGGCGACCAGTTCATGGAAGTGAAGCGCCTGGATGGCTCTGACGAAAAGACCGTAGAGGAGACCCTCACCGTTCGCGACGTGCAGAGCCTCCAGAAGTTCGTGCACAGCTCCAACGGGAAGCCCCTGCAAATCACCTACTGCCGCGACGGCAAGCTCTGCCAGACGATCCTGACTCCCTACCAGCGCAAGGACACCCCCGGCGTCTACCTGATGGGCGTGTCGCTCTCCGGCGGATTGTCGCGAATGATCCAGCACGTGAATCCCTGGCAGCAATTCACCGAGGTCTGGAACACCACCGCGCGCACTCTGGGACTCCTCTTCGCCCCCATCACCTCCCGCGCAAAGAGCCTGGTCACCGGCACCCCCCGCGAGATCTCCCAGACCCAAGTGGGCCTGCGGCACATGAGCGGTCCCCTGGGCATCATCCAGGCACTCTGGTACCGCCTGAAGGCCGAGGGATACCGCGGCGGATTCTCCTTCATCATCCTCATCTCCTTCTCCCTGGCATTCATGAATCTGCTGCCACTGCCCGTGCTGGACGGCGGACACATCCTCTTCGCCGCACTGGAGGGCGTCACCCGCAAAAGAATGCCCGCATCCTTCTTCAAGTATCTCTACAATACCTTCGCCGTCCTCCTCATCGTGCTGATGCTCTACATCACACTCTTTGACGGACGACGTATCTTCAACTACTCCCTGAAGCGCGCGAAGGAGCCGCCCGTCCAGAAGGCCACTCCCGATGCCCCCGGAGAATCCCCCGCGCAGCCTGCCGAACAGGCGGCTGACGCCCCCTCGGAACCATGACGAATCCCTCCTTCCAAGTCGCCCTGGACGGCCCCGCCGCCTCCGGCAAAAGCACCGTCGCACGAATGCTGGCCAAGCAGATCGGCGGATACTACATCAACACCGGCGACATGTATCGCACTCTGGCCTGGCACGCCATCTCCCTGGGCATCCGCCCCGATGCCGAACCCGAGAAGGTAGTCGCCATGCTGAAGGACTGCGTCCTGCAATACCGCGTGGTTGACGGCACTCCACAGCTCTTCCTCAACGACCAGCCCGTCCCCCAGAGCGCCATCCGCGCCCCAGAGATCGCCGCAAACGCCAGCGTGGTCGCCCGAATCCCCGCCCTGCGGGAATGGATGCTCCAGGCACAGCGGGACTGCGCAAGCCTGGGGATCATCATCATGGAAGGCCGCGATATCGCCACCGTCATCTTCCCACAGGCGCGCTTCAAATTCTTCGTCACCGCATCCCCCCTGGAACGCGCCCGCCGACGCCTGGCGCAATCCGGCGAAGTCCCGGAGGGCGCCACCCTGGAATCCGTGGCGGAGTCCATCCGCCAGCGGGATCTCGCCGACTCCAGCCGACCCGTGGCGCCCCTGAAGCCCGCCCCCGATTCCATCCTGATCCAGACCGACGGTCTCACCGCAGAAGAGGTGACCCAGAAGCTGGCCGATACCATCCACGCCGCCCTCGCATGAGCTGGCTCATCCTCCAAATTGCACTCTTCCTGGTGGCCGCCGCACTCACCGCGCTGCTCATGGTCCCCTTCCGCAGGCTCGCCCTGCGCAAGGAGATCCTGGACAAGCCACACGCCGAGCACCACAAGAACCACACCACGCCCACACCCGTCATCGGCGGCGTGGCAATGGCCACCACCTGGATCCTCCTGCTGCTGGGCGGACTGACCGCCGCCGCCCTCCTCCCACGGGGGCTCTTCCCCCCACAAATCCGCGACGCACTGGGCGGACTCCCCGCCGCCGCACGCTCCCTGGCCGTCATCACACTCTGCGCCACCGCCCTGGCCGTCATGGGCTTCCGCGACGACACGCACCCCCTCTCCGCACGCACGAAGCTCCTCTTCCAGCTGGCCGCCGCCGCACTCACCGCACTCTTCGGTCCACGCGTCCTGGTCGGCATCGCGCCCCTCTGGCTCTCCTGGGCAATCACCATCCTCTGGATCGCCACCGTCGCCAACGCCATCAACTTCTTCGACAACATGAATGGCCTGGCCGGCGGAACCGCACTCATCGCATTCGCTTTCCTCTTCACCATCGCCACCATCCGCGGACAGCTCTTCGTGGGCACCCTCACTGCACTCTCCGCCGGCGTCACCCTGGGATTCCTCTTCTACAACTTCCCCAAGGCCGCCGTCTTCATGGGTGACTGCGGAAGCCACTTCCTGGGATACCTCCTGGCCGTATCCACCATCATTACCACCTTCTACCACCACGAAAACACCCCCAGCATCCTGGCACTGGCCATCCCCGTCATGGTCCTGGCAGTCCCCCTCCTGGATGCCGTCACCGTGGTCCTCCTGCGCCTCAAGCAACACAAGCCCATCTACGTGGGCGACAACCAGCACATCTCCCACCGCTTCGCGGCCCTGGGGCTCTCCCGCCCAAAAGCCGTAGTCGCGGTATGGCTGCTTTCCGCATTAGCCGGCGCCGGCGCCCTCTCGCTCCTTTGGACGCCTCCCGCCGCCGCCTGGCTTATCCTGGCCCAAATGACCGCGATGGTGGCCCTGGTGTTGCTGATCCAGCTGGGGGCACACCCGCCAGAGAAGTAGACGGAAGCCCAAAGCCCCCCTCCCCGCCTCCGACGCCCCGCCAAGAAAGAAGAGCCAAAACTCCCCCCCTTCCCAAACGAATATGTCAGCACATCTTCCCTACTATCTCAACGAATCCATCCTCCGAGAACTCTGCCAGCGCGCCATCACCGAGGACGTGGGCAGCGGTGACGCCACCACCCTGGCCGTGGTCCCCCCCCAGCAGACCACCATCGCACACTTCATCCCCCGAAAACACTGCGTCCTGGCCGGACTCCCCATCCTGAAGATCCTCTTCCAGGAACTCTCCGCCGACGTGGAATTCACCCAGCATGTCCAGGACGGCGATACCGCCGAGGCCGGCGACCGCGTGGCCACGGTGGAAGGAAATGCCCGCGCAATCCTCACCGGCGAACGCACCGCCCTCAATATCCTTCAGAGACTCTCCGGCATCGCCACCATGACTCGCCAATACGTGGAGGCCCTGGGACACGACACCAATACCAAGATCCTCGATACCCGCAAAACCACCCCCGGACTCCGACTGGTGGAAAAATACGCCGTCCTCATGGGCGGCGCACAAAATCACCGCATCGGACTCTTCGATCGCATCATGATCAAGGACAACCACCGGGAATTGGCACACCGCGCCGGCGGCTCACAGTCCATCGAGCACGCAGTGAAGGCCTGCCGCGAAAAGTATCCGAACCTGGAGATCGAGATCGAGGCCGACTCCATGGCCGATGTCCGCGCCGCCGCCGAGGCCGGCGTGGAATACATCCTCCTGGACAACATGACCAACGAGCAGATGGTCGAGGCCATCAAGCTCATCGCGGGACGCGCCAAGACCGAGGCCTCCGGAAATATCACGCTGGAACGACTCCCCTCCCTGGCACATCTGGGACTGGACTACATCTCCTCCGGAGCCCTCACACACTCCGCTCCCGCCATCGATATCGGCCTGGATATCCTCTAGGATAAACACCTAGATAAATCCCCTCGACACCCGCGCCGCCGCCGGAAGCCCACCCCCTCCGACTGCGGCGCGTTCCGTTTTTCTGTAGGCGAATATATTAGCCGCATTCCGTGTACGCCGGGGTGTCGGCGACGGGGCATTCTCCCCGTTTGCCGTCTGAGAAAAGACCCGTGAACCTGAGCTGTGGTAATGCCAGCGGAGGAAGTCGTTCGCAAGTATATGCGGGCCGGACGCCGGAGCCAATGCGCTCCCGCCGTCCGAATCACCCACGTCACCCTTGCCCCCCGTCCCTCCCGCCGCACGGCGGAACCGCTATTGAACCGACGAAGGAGAGCAAGAAATGCTAGACTGGGACAAACAGGAATACCTGCAGAATGTGCGGCAGCGCCACCCCCTGGTGAACTGCCTCACCAATAACATCACCGTCAACGATGTGGCAAATGTGATCCTGGCCTGCGGGGCCTCCCCCGTCATGGCCTCCGATCCCCGGGAACTCGACGACTTCATCGGTCTGGCACAGGCCGTCGACCTGAATGTGGGCTCCATGGCCCCCGAGATGGATCTCTCCTTCGAGACCGCCCTGGCAGTCGCCGGACGCCTCCATAAGCCCGTGGTCATGGATCCCGTGGGCGCCGGCGCCGCAAAGTATCGCACCGGGATGCTCCTGCGCTTCCTGGAAAAATATCCCGTGGCCGTCATCCGCGGGAATGCCTCCGAGATCCGCGCCCTCGCCGGCGAGGCCGGACAGACCGTGGGAGTGGATGCCGCAGCCGGTGACGCCGTCACCCAGGAGACCCTCCCCGCACGCACCGAAATGGCCGCCGGACTCGCAAAAAAATACCACACCGTGGTGGCCATGTCCGGCGCATGGGATATCATCACCGACGGAGAAAAGACCCTGGTCTGCAAGCGCGGAGTCCCCCAGATGAGCCAGATCACCGGCACCGGATGCATGCTCACCGGCCTCACCGCCGCCTTCGTGGGCGCCAATCCCGAACACATCCTGGAGGCCACCGCCGCCGCCACGGAAATGATGTGCCTCTGCGGCGAAATCGCCTACCAGAAGACCCAGGCACTCCAGGCGGGACTGGGCACCATGCGCGTCCAACTCATCGACGCACTCTCTCTGGCATAGCTGCAAAACACAGGAGAAATCCGCCATGAACCTCCAGCCCTCGCTGCTGCATCTCTACGCCGTCACCGACCGACAGTGGCTCCACGGCCGCACTCTGGAATCCCAGGTGCGGCAAGTCCTGCAGGGCGGTGCCACCATCATCCAGATCCGGGAGAAGTTCCTGGGCGACCAGGACTTCCTGGAAGAGGCGAAGGGCATCCTGAAGACCTGCCAGGAATTCGGGGCGCCCCTCATCATCAACGACAACCTGGAGGTCGCCCGCGCCCTGGGCGTGGGACTCCACGTGGGCCAGAGCGACACCGGCTGCCGGGAAGCCCGCCGCGCCCTGGGCCCCAATGCCATCCTGGGCGTCTCCTGCGCCACCGTGGAAGAGGCCATAAAGGCCCAGGAGGATGGCGCCGACTACCTGGGCGTGGGAGCCGTCTTCCCCACTAGCACCAAGGCCGATGCCAGCTGGGTCAACCGCGAGACCCTCCAGACCATCTGCCACACGGTCTCCATCCCCGTGGTCGCCATCGGCGGAATCTCCCTCGCAAACGCCGCATCCCTGGCCGGCACCGGCATCGCCGGCATCGCCGTGGTCTCCGCACTCTTCGCTTCCCAAGACCCCGAGGACGCCGCACGACAGCTGGCAAAGATCCAATACTAGCCACAAAATAACCGAATTCGCCATGAAGAAAGTCCTTACCATCGCCGGATCCGACTGCAGCGGCGGCGCCGGCATCCAGGCAGACCTGAAGACCTTCGCCGCACATCACGTCTACGGCATGAGCGCCATCACCGCACTCACCGCACAGAACACCCTGGGGGTCCAGGCCATCCACGAGGCACCCGTGGACTTCGTGGCACAGGAGCTGGAGAGCATCTTCCAGGATATCGTCCCCGATGCCGTGAAGATCGGGATGGTCTCCTCCGCCCCCCTCATCCGCGTCATCGCCGAAAAACTCCAGAAATACGCCGTCACGCAGCTGGTGATTGACCCCGTCATGGTCTCCACCTCCGGCAGCCGACTCCTGGTCCCCGAGGCACAGGAGACCCTGGAGACCGTCCTCCTCCCCCTGGCAAAGGTCATTACCCCCAATATCCCCGAAGCGCAGGTCCTCACGGGACGAGAGATCCGCGACGCGCAGGAGATGGTGGATGCCGCACGCGCCCTCGGAAAGCGCCTCCCCGGAGTCGCCATCCTCGTCAAGGGCGGACACGCCATCAATGACGCCAACGACCTGCTCCTGGCCGACGACGGCACCGCCACCTGGTTCCCCGGAAAACGCGTCAATACCCAGAACACCCACGGCACCGGATGCACTCTCTCCAGCGCCATCGCCGCAAATCTGGCACTGGGACACTCCCTGGAAGACTCTATCCGAAATGCCAAGGAATACATCGTGGGCGCCCTGGAAAACGATCCCCATCTGGGACACGGACAGGGCCCCATGGACCACCTCTGGCGGCTGCCCTGAAGCGCCGCCTCACCCACGCAAGCGAGAGTCCCCGCCCTGCATTACTGTACCCGCCGTCACCCTAGGGAGGGAAAGCCCCTCCCACACAGGGAAACCAAGAGGCCGGGAACAGAATGAGGACGGGGATTTTTGCATTATGGAATTAAGCCAAGAACAGAAGGATGCCTTGCAGTGCATCCTCTCGGGGGAGAATGTATTTTTGACGGGGGAAGCGGGCACCGGAAAATCCACGGTCCTGCAGGAATTGCGGCGGTTGCGCCCGGAGGACGCGGTCTTCCTGGCGCCCACGGGCATCGCGGCAATCCGCCTGGGCGGCTCCACCCTCCATAGCTTCTTCCTCTTCCCACTGGGACTGCTGACCCCCGAAAGCCTGGAAGAACTCCCCGACCGCCGACACGCCGCCGTCATCCGAAACGCGAAGATCATCGTCATCGACGAGATCTCCATGGTACGCAGCGATCTCTTTCTTGCCGTGGACCAACGCCTCCGCGCCCTGGCCATCGGCTCCGACCGCACACGGCCCTTCGGCGGAAAACAGGTGGTCCTCTGCGGAGACTTCTTCCAGCTGCCGCCAGTCGTAAAGGGCTCCACCGAGGAAAACTATATCCTGCAGCACTTCGGCGGTTGGTACGCCTTCCAGACGCCCCTCTGGAAACGGGCGCGCTTCCACTGCATCAGCCTCCGCACACCCCTCCGCCAGAACTCCGACCCCGCATTCGTGAAGCTCCTGAATCTGGTCCGCCACAACCGCTGCGATGCCCGGGAAATCCCCCTCCCCGATGGCTCCGCCCTCACCCCCCTGGAACTCCTCAACCAGCGCTGCGACACAAAAGAGCCCCCCGCAAATACCCCGCCGCCCGTCCGACTCTGCACCACAAACCGCGAGGCCGCCGCCATCAACGCCACCATGCACCAGCGGCTAAATACCCCACCCGTCCTCTTCCAGGCACAAATCACCGGACGCTTCCGCGAAGCAGACTTCCCCACCGAAGCACAACTGGAGCTCAAGCCCGGCGCACGCGTCATGGTCCTCTGCAACAAACACCTCTCCTCCAATACCTTCGAATACGTAAACGGAGATCTGGGAGTCGTGGAGGAATTCCTCGCCCTGACCGACGACGTCCCCTCCGTACGCGTCAAATTGGACAAGGGCACCACCGTCACCCTGGAACCCCATGCCTGGACGAACTACGAATACGTCCTGGAGGCCGATACCCAGCGCGGCGGCAAAAAACACCTCCGGCAACGCCCCGTGGGATCCTTTACACAAATCCCCCTCAAGCTGGCATACGCCATCACGATCCATAAATCCCAGGGACTCACTCTCGATGCCGTGGACCTGCGGCTGGGACGCGGATGCTTCGCACACGGACAACTCTATACCGCACTCTCCCGCTGCCGGACCCTCCAGAATCTCCGACTGGACCGCCCCGCAACCG
>CAZMWS010000043.1:11040-11698 GCA_964570085.1 uncultured Lentisphaeraceae bacterium
GCCAATGACCTCATCCTGGACCAGGAGGTCGTCGACTTCTATGACTCCCTCGACGCCCCCGAAAACTCCACCCCCACCATCTCCATGGAGATCCCACGGGAACACCAGGCCGCCGTCCGGGAATTCCTGGCACGACTCCTGAACCAGCCCCCCGCCCCCGAAACCACAGATACTCCACCCACACCACCACCAACCGAACCCACACCGGAATCCGTCCCGGAAGAATCCGAGGAGCCCCCACAACGCCGCCCCGCCTCACGACAACGCGCCATCCGCGGAGGAAAACGCCCACGAACCCAGGAGACCATCGATGGACAGGAGGTCGTCCGAAACCACGCCGTACTCTCCTTCCTCTTCTCCCTCTACCTGCAACACAAGAACGGCGAAGCCATCTTCACCCCAAAGGACGCCAAAATCCTGATGCCCATCGCCCAGGACTACCTCCAGAAGGGCTATGTCACCCGCGAACAGTTCCTCGTCGTCAATAAATACATCCACAAATACCACCGCCGGACCACCCCCGCCAGCCGACGCGCCCGAGGCACCGGGCGAGGCGACGCAACTCCTTGAAAAAAGCGCGAAAAGCCTTATATTCTCCCGCTTGACTCGCATTCAACAAAACCCACATAAAACCCTTTCACCATGGCTATCCTCTCCG
>CAZMWS010000044.1:0-11459 GCA_964570085.1 uncultured Lentisphaeraceae bacterium
CATGGCGGATCTGCTGGTGCCCAATCCCAAGCCGCGGAGCCTGGCGGCGCTGCTGCCATCGGAGCCCCGCCACGAGGAGCATGGTCCCCTGAAGCCCATGGCCTCCGAACCCCAGTGCCAGGGATTCACGCTGCCTGGCGTGGGCGTCCACGGCGAGCGCAATCGCGCGAATCTGAAGGTCCAGGATGGCTGCAGCTTCCGTTGCACCTACTGCATTGTGCCACAGGTGCGGGGACCCGCCTGCTCCCGCCAGTGGGCGGATGTCCTGCGGGAGGCGCGCGCCTTGGTGGAGCAGGGTTTCCGGGAATTGGTGCTCACCGGCGTGAATATCGCCACCTACTCCCAGCCGGAGGGCGATCTGGCGGATCTATTGGAGGCAATCCTGAAGATCCCCGGGGAGTTCCGGGTGCGCCTGGGCTCCGTGGAGCCCGGTCCCCGCATGGAACGGGTCATCGACCTCATGGCAGCGGACTCCCGACTGTGCCGATTCCTCCATCTCCCTCTGCAGTATGGCGAGGAGGGCATTCTGCGGCGCATGGCGCGTCGATACACCCTGGAGGAATACGCGCGCACGGTGGAGTCCGCCTGGAATAAGGTGCCCGGAATCTGTCTGGGCACGGATGTGATGGTGGGATTCCCGGGCGAGGACGACCAGGCATTCCAGAAATGCCGGGAATACCTCCGGAATCTCCCGCTCTCCCTGATGCACGTCTTCTGCTACTCCCCACGCCCCGGGACTCCCGTCGCAACCTGGCCAAATCGCCCCATTGCCGGCGTCTCGCACGTTCGGGAAGCGGAACTCCTGTCGCTCGCCCAGGAAAAGGCCGCATCCTTCGCCGCTGCTCAAGTCGGGAAGGTCCTTCCTGTGCTGCCAGAAGAGGGCGGCGCCACCCCCCACGGCTGGTCCGACAACTATCTGAAGGTCCTGCTCCCGGGACTGAACACCTCCGCTGATCTCGACCACATTCTCTCATGCCGCATTGGCGCCGTGGTGCCCGGCGGAGACCGGGAGGTCATGGGCACTCTGGCAGAACCGGAAACCCCGGCGGAGTAGCCCGTTTCTATCATCGCAATTCATTCAACCGTAGTAGGAAGGACATTATGCCAAGCGTGCGCCGACAGGAATTGACCGACTATCTGGATTCCCTCTTCCGGGAGTATGTGTGCCCCGAGGATCCCTCCCACAACGGACTGCAGGTCCAGGGAAAGGAGGAGGTGTCGCGGGTAGCATTTGCGGTGGATGCGCGCCTGGAGACCTTCCGGATGGCAGTGGAGGCCGGCGCGGATCTTCTCTTCTGTCACCACGGAATCCTCTGGGGCGCCGGACTCTCGCGCCTGACCGGCAATGACGGCGAACGGGTCCGCATTCTCATGAAGAACGATCTCTCCCTCTACGCCATGCATCTCCCGCTGGACGCACACGATACTCTGGGAAACAACGCCCAGCTGGCGCTGGCACTGGGAATCCCCCTGGAAAAACAGTCGCCCTTCGCAGTTACCCGCGGCATCCCCGCCGGCGTCCAGGGAGACCTCCCTAAAACGACGACCCTGGGAGAATTGGCCGATCGGCTCCGGGAACTCCAGCAGACGCCCACGGACTTCTTCGGCGCGCCCGCAGGCCGCCCCGTGAATCATATCGCCGTGGTCTCCGGCTCCGGCGCCGGATTCCTGGAGGACGCCGCACACTGCGGCGCGGATGCCTTCGTGACTGGCGAACTGGATCACGTGCGCGGAATCCGCGCCCTGGAATTGGGAATGCCCGTGGTCACCGGCGGACACTATGGCACCGAGACCCATGGCTCCAAGGCCGTTATGCGGCAAATCCAGGAATACTTCCCACAACTGGAATGCCTCTGGCTCTCCGCTCCCACCGGCCTCTAGAGAGGCTCGCAAATCCAAGAGGGGGGGGGATTCGGCGCCGGTTAGGGGGGTGGAAAGGGGCGCCGGAATATTGATGCTTGACGGGGGGTGTTTGGGGTGATAAACGGGGGCTTCTGGCGGGCTTTGCGGGACTGGGAATTCCCGGGCAAAAGAAGTCGTATTGGGGGCGTTTTACGGTGGAAATTCCCGGTTTGCGGGGTATATTCTTCGCACGCGTGTGCGCGTGTGCGTGTGCATGCGTGTGTGCGCGCAGGCGTGCTCGCGTGCGCGTGTCGCGAGGGGGCGTCGACCGATGGGTATCGGACCATGATTCCTGATACCACCGCGGACGAGCGCAGGTCTGTTTTGAGGGGCGGCTACACGGCTTCCTCTTTCCTTTTTCCCTTTCCCCTAGAGAGGCTTTGTCTTTTCTAGCGGAGGAATCCCTTTTCTTTTTTATTCAATCCACAATCCCCCCATAGGAGGACACTACAGAATGGCAAACGAAGAACTTCCCGTCCAGCAGCCTGTCGAGCCCGGCAAGGATGGCGGACAGATCAAGGTCCTGAAGGGCCTGGAGCCCGTCCGGCAGCGCCCGGGCATGTATATCGGCGACACGGATGTGAATGGATTGCACCAGCTGGTTTACGAGGTGGTGGACAATTCCATCGACGAGGCCCTGGCGGGCTACTGCAAGAATATCGAGGTCACCATCCAGATGGACAACTCCATCATGGTGACCGATGATGGCCGTGGCATCCCGGTGGGCATGCATCCCACCGAGAACAAGCCCGCCTGCGAAGTGGCATTGACTATGTTGCATGCCGGCGGCAAGTTCGACAAGGAGGTCTACAAATTCTCCGGTGGTCTCCATGGCGTGGGTGTCTCCTGCGTCAACGCGCTCTCCCAGTGGCTCTTCCTCACCATCTGCCGCGATGGCCACAAGTATCGGATGAAGTTCTCCCGCGGCAAGACCGTGGAGCCCCTCCAGGTGCTTGGCGAGAGCGACCAGCGCGGGACCACGGTCCACTTCAGCCCCGATCCCGAGATCTTCAGCACCCTGGAATACAAGTGGGAGATCCTCTCCAAGCGCCTCCGGGAACTGGCCTACCTGAATGCCGGTATCCGCATCACTCTCACCGATGTTCGCGGTTCCGATCCCCGCAGCGAGACCTTCCACTATGAGGGCGGCGTCACCGAATTCGTCTCTTACCTGAACCAGGACAAGAATGTCCTCAGCGAAAAGCCCATCACCTTCCAGGGTGAGGTCAAGAATTTCCGCAGCGATGGCACGGGCGACTTCTTCTACGACATCGCCATGCAGTATAGCGATGGCTACGAGGAGTCCATCCACTCCTTCGTGAATGGCATCAACACCAAGGACGGCGGCACCCATCTGGTGGGCTTCCTGACGGCGCTGACCACGGTCATCAACAACTACCAGAAGCAGGTCACCGAGGAAGCCGCGCGGAAAGCGGGCAAGAAGACGGGCCCTGCGCAGAAGGGCGCCAAGAAGAGCAGTTCCGAGAAGGAGCTGACGGTCTCCAGCGAGGATGTCCGCAAGGGCCTGGCGGTGGTGGTCTCCGTGAAAGTGGAGAATCCGCTGTTCGAGAGCCAGACCAAGACCAAGCTGAACAACCCGGAGATCCGTGGACTGGTGCAGAGCGCCTGCTACGAGCAGCTGAAGAACTTCTTTGAGGAGCATCCGGAGATCGCGGCGCGTGTGGTGGCGCAGGCCCAGAAGTCCGCCCTGGCGCGTGAGAAGGCGCGCAAGGCGGTGGAGGAGGTCATGAATCCCCAGAAGGCGCTGGTGGGTCTGGTGGGAAAGCTCTCGGATTGCTCCAGCAAGGACCCGCGGCTCTGCGAGCTGTACATCGTGGAGGGCGATTCCGCTGGCGGTTCTGCCAAGAAGTGCCGCGAGAGCTCCTTCCAGGCCATTCTGCCTATCCGCGGAAAACTCATCAATGCCCTGAAGGCGACCCCCGACAAGCTCCTGCGCAACCAGGAAATCCGCTCCCTCTTCACCGCCATCGGAGCCGGCGCAGGCGCGGATGTGGATCCCGAAAAGGCGCGGTATCACCGCATTGTCATCATGACCGATGCTGATGTGGACGGCTCCCACATCCGCACCCTGGTGCTCACCTTCCTCTATCGGCACCTGAAGCCCCTCGTGGAGGCCGGATATGTCTATATCGCCCGTCCGCCACTGTTCAAGGTCAAGCAGGGCAAGCACGAGCGCTACGTGGAGACCGAGGATGACATGAACAACACCCTCACCGGACTGGGACTCAACAAGCTGGGAATCCGTCTGCCTGGCGGACGGGAACTGCCCAGCAATGCGCCCGCCATGGTCATTCAGCAGATCCGCGATTGCCTGCGACTGTGCACCATGAATCTCCCCCGCTACGGCATCCAGCCCCGGGAATTCCTCCAGCTGCGCAAGGAGCACGGATCCTTCCCCACCTATATGCTGGAGATCCGCGAGGAGAGCGGCGCCCAGAGCACCCGCTATGCCTGGAGCGCCCAGGAGTGCCAGCAGCTGCAGGACGAGGCTCTGAAGGAGCAGGAGGCGCGCCGCGCCCAGCGCCTGGCCGAGGAGGGCATCGCCGCTCCTGTGGCGGAGCCCGAGGAGCCCGCGGACGAGCCCGAGAAGCAGGCGGAGGTCATGCTGGACGAGGATGGCAATCCCATCGACACCGGCGCCGAGGAGAGTGCCGCGGCCCACGAGGGCGTGCAGGTGGTGCGTTTGCCCGAGGCGGCGGCGCTGGAGGCCCTCTCCGCCAAGCTGCAGGAGAATGGCCTGGATCTGCAGACCCTCTTCGAAAGCGAGACCCCCGTGGCCGAATTGGTGAATGCCCAGAACGAGACCACCCGCGAGGTGAAGTCCCTGGAGGCGCTCTGCGACGCCGTGACGGCGCAGGGTCGCAAGGGCATCGTGATTCAGCGCTACAAGGGTCTTGGTGAGATGGATCCCTCCGAGCTCTGGGAGACCACCATGGATCCCAAGAGCCGCACCATGATCCAGGTGACCGTGGAGGACGCCCAGAATGCCGACCGCACCTTCGAGCTGCTCATGGGCAATGCCGTGGCGCCCCGCCGCCGCTTCATCGAGGAGCACGCGGACGAGGTCCTGAATCCCGATATCTAGCGCGGAGGCGGACCGAATCCAGAGGCATCCCGGAACACACCCTTTAACCCTTTCTGAATCAGCATTATGGCAGACGCAAAGAAAACCCAGACCATTCCTCCCGAGGTGTGGAGCGCCATCCAGCGCAACGACATCGCCACGGAGGTGAATTCCATCATGCGGGGAGCGTACCTCCAGTATTCCGTCTCCGCCAACGTGGGCCGTGCCATCCCCGATGTGCGCGACGGCCTCAAGCCCGGCGCCCGCAGAATCCTCTACGCCATGCTCCGCGGCGGATTCACCTTCTCTGGCGGTCTCAACAAGTGCGCCAAGGTGGTCGGTCTCGTCATCGGTAACTACCACCCCCACGGCGATACCGCCGTCTACGACACCATCGTCCGCATGGCGCAGGACTTCTCCATGAGAGTCCCACTCATCCTCGGACACGGAAACTTCGGCTCCATGGACGGCGATGGCGCGGCCGCCTACCGTTATACCGAGTGCAAGATGGAGAAGGCCGGCGAGGCGCTCCTGGCGGACTTGGACAAGGAGACCGTGGATATGCGGGAGACCTTCGACGGCAAGGAGATGGAGCCCATCGTCCTGCCCGCCGCCTTCCCGAATCTGCTGGTCAATGGCTCCCAGGGCATCGGCGTGGGCATGGCCACCAATGTCCCCAGCCATAACCTGGGCGAGGCCATCGACGCCGCCGTCGCCATCATCGACAATCCCGATATCACCCTGGAGGAGCTCATGCGGGTCCTGCCCGGACCCGACTTCCCCACCGGCGGCGTGATCCATGGCACCAAGGGCATCCGACAGCTCTACTCCACGGGACAGGGCGGCATCCGCCTGCGCGGCAAGACCGAGGTGGTCACTCTCTCCAGCGGAAAGGTCATCATCCGCGTCACCGAGATCCCCTACGGCGTCAACAAGGCCGACATGGTCGCCAAGATCGGCGAGCAGGCGCAGGCCGGCGCCATCCACGGCGTCTCTAGCATCAACGACTACTCCAGCGATCGCAATGGCGTCATGATCGAGATCGCTCTGAAGCAGGATGCGGTCCCCAATGTGGTCCTCAATGAGATCTACCGCAATACCCCGTTGGAGATCACCTATCCCGCACAGTTCCTGGTGGTGGACCACAACCGTCCCCGCACCATGACCCTCAAGCAGCTCCTGGAGGCCTACGTGGATCACCGGGAACAGGTCATCACCCGCCGCACCCGCTACCTCCTCCGGAAGGCGCAGGAGCGTGACCACATCGTGCAGGGACTCCTGATCGCACAGGCGGATATCGACCGCGTGGTCCATATCATCCGCGCCGCGAAGGACCGCCAGGACGCCCAGCGCGGCCTGATGGAGAATTTCGCGCTGGACGAGGTCCAGACCTCCGCTATCCTCGATATGCGACTGGTGCAGCTGACCAACCTCGCCGTGGACGAGCTCACCGCCGAGCACAACGACCTGCAGAAGCGCATCGCCGAATACCAGGAGATCCTCTCCTGCCGCAAGAACATCATGGCGGTGGTGCGCAAGGAGCTCCTGGAGACCAAGGAGAAGTTCAATTCTCCCCGTCGGACTTTCATCGAGGCCCACGAGGGCGAGGCGGATCTGGATGGCCTCACCAAGCGCGAGGTCTTCGTGGTCACGCTTTCCAAGCTGGGATACATCAAGCGCTGCAGCGAAGAGGAATACGCCGCCCAGAACCGCGGCGGCAGCGGCGTGCGCGGCATGAAGGCGCGCAAGGAGGGCGACACCGTCCAGATGGTTCTCTCCACGCGCAGCCATAACGCGCTGCTCTTCTTCACCAACTTCGGACGAGTCTACCGCCTGCGCCGCGCCTACGAACTGCCCGAGAGCGGCCGCGGTGACGGCGGACGCTTCATCCATAATGTGCTGCCACTCATCCACAGCGAGAACGAGAATGAGCGCCGGGAGGAGATCCGCGCGATCCTCTCCGTGGACGAATCGGATCCCGCCGCGCTGGCCGGAAAGTCCGTGGTCATGGTCACCCGCAATGGCGTGGTGAAGCGCATGAGCCTGGAGATCTTCCGGCACATCCCCAAGGCCGGCAAGCGCGCCCTTACCTTCAAGGATGAGTCCGACGACCTCATCGATGCCCAGATGACCTCCGGCGATAGCCAGATCCTCATCTCCACCGACGCGGGACGCGCCATCCGCTTCCACGAGAGCCAGGTCCGCGAGATGGGCGTGGCCGCCGCCGGCGTCCGCGGCATTCTGCTGAAGCCCTGGGCTGATGGCACGCCCTCTTGCGTGGTCTCCATGGCAGTGGCCGAGTCCCAGGATGAGCTGCTGGTGATCACCGCGCAGGGACAGGGCAAGCGCACTCCCATTGGCGAGGGCGGTCCCGCTCCCGTCGTGTCAGAGGAGGGGGCCGAGGGCGCTGACGAGAATGCGGATGCCGCCGCCCCCGTTGAGGAGGAGCCCATTGAGGAGCCCGTGGAGGAGGTCTCGGAGGAGTCCGGCGAGGGCGATGCCGAGCGCGTCGTCCGGGATCACTACCGCCAGACCCGCCGCGGCGGACAGGGCGTCATCTCCATCCGGCTGCGTCCCGGCGACCGCGTGGTGGCGGCGCTCCAGGTGGAGCCCCAGACCCAGAAGAACCTCCTTATGCTTACCGAGGTCGGACAGGCCGTCCGGATTCCCGTGGAACAGGTGCGCCGCACCGGCAGGAACTGCTATGGCGTCCGCGTCATGAAGTTCTCCAAGGACAATGATGCCATCGCCAATGTCTCCCTGGTGGATCACCTCTCCGAGGAGGACAGCGCCGCCAATTCCGCCCGTCAGGCGGAGGCCGAGGGACTGGCTGACATGGCCGCGTCCTTCCAGGCGCAGCGCTCCGCCCAGGAGGAGGCACTCTCCGCCCAGGAGGAGGAGCGTCTCCGCCTGGCACAGGAGGCCGCCGAAAACGCCGAGGATGACCTCCCCGACACCGAGAACAACACCGGCGATCTCCAGTAGCCGCGAAAATCCCACTGGCGCCGGAGGAGGAGCAAAAATCCCCCCCGGCGCCCGATTCTTCCCCTTTATCCCAGAAACTCCCTGACTTTCCCTAGAAATCCCATGGAACTCTACCGTACCGATCATTGTGTCATTGCCGATCCCTCTCTGGCCGAAGTGGGCCGCCAGGAGATCATCATGAGCGAGAAGGAGATGCCGGGCCTCATGATGTGCCGACGCCAATATGGCGCCTCCAAGCCCCTGGCGGGCTTGCGCCTCAGCGGAAGCCTCCACATGACCACCGAGACTGCCGTCCTCATCGAGACCCTGGTGGAATTGGGCGCACAGGTCCGCTGGGCCTCCTGCAATATCTTCTCCACTCGCGACTCCGCTGCCGCCGCCGTTGCGGAACGGGGCGTCTCCGTCTTTGCCTGGAAGGGCGAGACCCTGAAGGAATATTGGGAGAACACTCTTCTGGCGCTCTCCTTCCCCGGCGGAAAGGGCCCCCAGCTCATCGTGGATGATGGCGGCGACGCCACCCTCATGGTGCATCTTGGCTATGAGGCGGAGGAGGATCCCTCGGTGCTGGAATGGGGACCCGAGGCCCATGAGGATGAGGTGGAGCTCAAGAAGCTCCTGAAGAAGGTCCTCGCGGAACGCCCCGGCTTCTGGCATTCCGTGGTCCCCGAATTGCGCGGATGCTCCGAGGAGACCACCACCGGCGTCCATCGACTCTACCAGCGCCACAAGGCAGGAAAGCTCCTGGTGCCCGCCATCAATGTCAATGACGCGGTCACCAAATCCAAGTTCGATAATCTCTATGGCTGCCGGGAGTCCCTCATGGATGGCATCAAGCGCGCCACGGATGTGATGGTGGCCGGCAAGATGGCGGTGATCTGCGGCTATGGTGATGTAGGCAAGGGCTGTGCCCAGGCCATGCGGGGCCTGGGTGCCCGTGTGGTGGTCACGGAGGTGGATCCCATCTGCGCGCTGCAGGCGGCCATGGAGGGATACTCCGTGGTGACTCTGGAGGAGGTCGTCTCCCAGGGCGATATCTTCGTTACCTGCACCGGCAATTGCGATATTATCCGCCGGGAGCACCTGGAGGCCATGAAGGACTCCGCCATCGTCTGCAATATCGGACACTTCGATGACGAGATCCAGGTGACCGAGCTGAAGCAGGTGCCCGGCATTCGACACCAGCCCGTGAAACCCCAGGTGGACAAGTGGATCTTCCCCGATGGACACTGCATCATCCTCCTGGCAGACGGTCGATTGGTCAATCTGGGATGCGCCACCGGACATCCCTCCTTCGTCATGAGCTGCTCTTTCACCAACCAGGTCATGGCGCATCTGAAGCTGGCTTCCGAGAAGCTCCCTGTGGGTGTCTATCTGCTGGACAAGAAGCTGGACGAACAGGTGGCGCGCTTCCACCTGGAGGCCCTTAATGCACACCTGAGCACCCTCACCCAGAAGCAGGCCGACTACCTCGGCGTGCCTGTGGAGGGACCCTACAAGGCGGAATACTACCGCTATTAGGACTGCACTGTAGCGCGAGGGGGGATATCCGCTTTTTTTCTAGGGACGCAGAAGATGTACGACTTGATTTTGAAGGGCGCGCGCCTGCTGGATGGCGGCCTCCGGGACTTTGCCATCCGTGATGGCCGTTTTGTGAAGATCGCTCCGACGATCTCGGAGGAGTCCCGCAAGGTCTTCGATTGCCATGGCATGACGATTCTGCCGCCGTTTTGCAACGCCCATACCCACGCGGCAATGGTGCTGTTGCGGGGATACGCCGATGATCTCCCGCTCTTCCCGTGGCTCCAGGAGCACATCTGGCCCGCCGAGGCGCGGCTCACTGCCGAGGACGTGGCCGCCGGCGTGCGTCTTGCGATCCTGGAGATGATCAAGAGCGGCACGGTCTTCTTCAATGACAGCTACTTCTTCCTCCCCGAGACCATTGCCGTGGTGGAGGAGATGGGCGTGCGCGCCTGCATCGGCCTCACCTGCATGGATGTGGGGGATGCCGCCGCCAGGGAACGCCGAAATGCCGAAAATCGCGCAATCCGTCAGAATTATCTGGAGGGGCGCTATTCCCGACGCGTGCGCGTCGCGTATTCTCCCCACGCCATCTATACCGTCAACGAGGAGACCCTCCGGCAGATTGCCGAAGAGAGCGCCAAAGATGGCATGCTGGTGCATGCGCATCTCGCCGAGACCGAACAGGAATTCTTGGATTGCCGGAAGAACCACGGCGGCCTGACGCCCTTCCAGTATATCGAGGAGTGCGGGCTGCTGAATGACCGCGCACGCTTCGCCCATTGCGTCTGGATGACCGACGGGGATCGCGAGAAGGCGGCCGCCGCCGGCGCGGTGCTGATCCATAATCCCACCAGCAATCTGAAGCTCTGTTCGGGCGTCTTCCAGCATGCAGCTGCCCAAAAGGCGGGCTGCCGCATTGCCTTGGGCACTGATGGCTGCGCTTCCAACAACGCACACTCTCTCTTTTCCGAGATGAAGGTGGCGGCGCTGGCGGGAAAGATGGCCGCGAAGGATCCCACGGTCTGCCCCGCGGAGACCGTCTTCCAGTGGGCTACAAAGTCCATGGAGTACTTCGTGCCCGACTCCGGCGAGATCGCCGAAGGAAAGGTGGCCGATGCCATGCTCCTGGATCTGGACCAGCCCTACCTGGTGGGCGATTATCACTTGATCTCCAATTTGGTCTATGCCGGCGAGAGCTCTTGTGTGGATACCGTCCTCTGCGACGGAAAACTCCTCATGAAGCACCGCCATGTCCCTGGCGAGGAGGAGATCCTCCGGGATGCGCGGAGAGTCTGCGACAAATTCCGCCGGTAGCAGCGGGGGAGGGCGCAAGTCATTTATGTCAGTCCGAACGCTTCTTGTCTTGAGCCTCTCTTCCGTCTGGGAGCGGGGAGTCTTCTTTCCGCGTTTCTCGCTGGGCGAGGTCAATCGCGCCGCAGAACACTGGGAGTATCCCTCCGGCAAAGCAACCAATCTCTGCCGCGCAGTGAAGTGCCTCCGGGATCCCGAGGTCCAGACCATCCTCCTTACGACTGTCGGCGGCCCCCGTGGACAGCGCTTTCAGGAGGCCTGCCGGGACGAGGGGCTCTTCTTTCACGGAATCCCCTGCCGCGGCGAGACCCGGGTCTGCACCAATGTCCTCGTGGCAGGACACTCCATGACGGAGATGGTGGAGGAGGCACCCGCCCTTTATCCCGAGGAACAAGAGAAGTTCCTTGCCGCGCTGGAGCAAGTCCTGCCGGATGCCGATGGCGTGGCATTGGCGGGGAACTTTCCGCCAGAGACCCCCGAGGAATTCCCCCGGAGGATTGCGCAATTGGTCGCAAAGCAGGCCCTCCCGCTCTTTTTGGATAACTGGCGGCATTTTGCCGTCATGGCGCAGGAGTGCCCGAAGCGCCTGACGCTGAAGATTAATGCGGAGGAGCTCCGGAAGATCACGGGTATCCAGGAGATCCCGCAGGCGATG
>CAZMWS010000045.1:0-9014 GCA_964570085.1 uncultured Lentisphaeraceae bacterium
GCTAACGACCTTGGCGGAGTCCATCATGGCGTTCTTGACGGTGACGGCAGCGCGGGCCTCAATTCCCTTTTCCTCGTCAGCCTTGACCTCGGGGAAGGTGTAGTTGTACTTCACGAGCTTGACATCGAGGCGCTTGAAGGAAGCGCTGAAGTCATAGACGAGAACCTGAGCCATGCTGCTGAAGCAGAAAGCTGCAACAAACAGAGCGATGAGAGATTTCTTCATTGTCTTGTCCTTGTTTTGGGTGGAAACGAATCGAAAAAAAACAAACCTAAAAAAAGAGCTTCGCCTCTCTTGTGGGGGAGGCACCTCTGCGTTGCCGGGGATTTTCACCCCTCAGCCACGCAGGAAATCCGAATTCTTTTGTGTCAATTGCATACTCTAGCCCAATTTCTAGGGAGTTTCAAGCAATTCCACGCAAAAAACCGGATTTTTTCCTATTTTTTTCGAGACACAGGGCTTACTGTAGCCTCTCTTCCCTGCTTTTCAAGCATTTTACGGGGGAATTCTCCTTCCCCGGAATCCCGTAGGATTTCCTAGGTACGACAAAAACCGTTGAAATGTATTTCACAGGACGTATTCCAAGCGGGTTGTTGCGCGTAGTGTCTTCTGTAGGGTCTTCTAGAAGTGGTTCTTCCAGACAAAAGTGGCGGCGGGCTTGTGGTTCGCGTGCTGTGGAGCGGGGGAAGCATCAGGAGCGGGGTATCCCACGGGAAGGAGTGCCACGGGGATGTAGTCCTGTGGGATATCGAGTTCCTGGATCAGTGCGTCCCGCTGGAAGAATGCGACCCAACAGCTGCCCAGTCCCTGTTCTGCGGCCTCCAGCATGATATGGGTAGTGACGATGGCGGCATCCACATCGCCGATGGGCTTGCCCTCGGGATTGACCCAGCAGGCATTCTTGTCGTAGCAAACCACGAAAGTCAGGGGTGCACCGAACTGGCAGGTGGTGGCCTTCCGGATCTTCGCCAGGACCGCGGGGTCGTCCACCAGCAGGATCCGCTGGGGCTGCTTGTTGCAGCCGGTGGGCGCCAGGGAGGCCGCCTTCAAAAGGGCATCTACCTTTTCGGGCTCCACAGGACGATCCAGGAACTTTCGGACGGAAAAACGCTGAGAGGCCAAGGAAAGGAAATCCATAATGTAGAAAAGTGAGAAGGAAGAAGTCTTGAAAAAGGAGGAGGGAGGAGGGAAGAAGGAGGAAGTTTGGCCAGGGTTTCGCTGGGCGAAACCCCGCGCCAGGAAGACCTGTCGCGTGCGCTAAAGCGCGCCCGAATTGGCGCGTTAAGTACCGCCGGCAGGCGGAAGGGCGCCTGCGGCACCATACCGCAGAAGTTGTTAGTGGCTAGCTGTTAGCCGTTAGTTGTTTGGACGCTCCGCGGGAATTCCGCCGCTTGAATGCGGCGGTACCAGTGCCGCGGCGTTTTCGCCGCGGAAGAGCGCCTGCGGCACCTTATTAACTATCCACTAGCAACTAATTGCTAAGTACTTACGGCGCTTTTCAGCGCCGTTGCGGGGGCGGCAGCCTCCCGTCCTTTGGATATCCCGCGGGATGGGGCGCCCGGATTAGCCCGGTGCTGAAAACGAAGAAGTTTTTCCTAATGTAATAATAGAATATGGCGCTACCGCTCGTTATGTAGCTACGGAAACCCCCTTCCCCTTACTTAAAGAGAGAGGGGGCCGATGTACCTTAGAAATATTCTTCGGGGGGATCGAAGACTTGGGAATCCTGGGGCGGCGGCTGGGTTCCCCGGGATGCGGGCGGTCCGAAGGGGACAGTGGAGGCGGGGGTGTCCTGGAAGGAGCGTCCATCCAGATTGACGACGTTTTCGGCATAGATCACGGGGGCGGTGCGTTTGGCGCCGGTGTGCTTGTCGGGCCAGCTTTCAATGTGAAGGCGTCCATCCACATAGACAGGACCGCCCTTCTTCAGTTCGGAAGCGCAGCGATCGCCCAGGTGTCCGAAGATGGAGACATTGAGAAACTCCGACTCCTCCTTCTGGGAACCGTCCTCGCCGGTGTAGTGGCGATTCACAGCGAGGCAAATGCGGCAGACCTGGCGGCCGGATTTCGTACTACTTAAAGCGGGGTCACGAGTGAGACGACCCATGAGGAAGATGCGGTTGAGGTTGGGCATAAGTGAAAAAAAAGGAGGAAGGAGGAAGGAGGAAGGAGAAAGTTTGGCCAGGATTTCGCAGGGCGAACCCCATCGCCGGGAAGACCCGGCGATTGCGCCAAGCGCGCCCGAATTGGCGCGCTGGATTAGGTAGGGGAAAGTGCAGCCGGTAGATAGAGGGGCGCCTGCGGCACCTTACAGACTAGCCGCTATCCACTAGCCTGCTAATTACTAAAGCAGGGGTACGGGGGCGGCAGCCGCCCGTCCTTTGGGTCGCCGTCGATGGGGAGAGGCGCTCCGGTGCTATCCCCGCTTTTCAAAGGCGGCGCCAAGAGAGTACAATTAGAACCTAAGAGTTTTGCTTGGTTGCAGCAGTGGGAGGAAGAGAGTTCGGGGTTAATGTAGCCGGAGAGGGGATTCCGGGCGCAAAGAGGCCGGTTCTCCGGTGAAGAATGCAAATAAAATAGGGTGGAATTGAAAATTTTCAAGTTTTCTTTGCAATTCTATTTGCATTTTCTGCATTTTTGGATTATTCTATGGGAGAGGACGGCAGACGGGCATCACGAGGTCCTTGTTTTTTTCCCGGGGTGATGGTTTCTGCATCCTGTGCCAGCCATGGCATGCGGGGTATCATCTTGGGGATGGTCGTCTGTTTGTCCTCCCGAGTCGTGTGTATCCTGGTATGTACGTACGAGAGTGCTGGCGTTGTTGAACCCTAGTAAAGGAGTAAGAATCCATGAAACGATGGAACGCCTTTATGCTGTCCCTGTTGTTGGGCAGTTGTTTTTTCTGTGCGCCGTTATCGGTTTCTGCCGAGGAGTCGGCGTCTACTGGTGACGCGAAGACGGTGTCGGTGCAGGATGCGCCCACGGTGAAGCAGTTGCGTGGAAAGCTTCTGTACAAGCGGAATCAGATTCGGAAGCTGGAGCGCGCGGCCTGTGCGGCGGACAACGATCTCCAGACGAAGGTCACCTCCCTGGAATCCCAGATCCAGGAGCTGTACCGCAGTGCGGAGCCCAAGCTGGAGTCCCTCTACCAGGAGGAGAAGGCACTGCAGCTCAAGATCGAGGAGGCCTCCCCTAAGAAGTAGCGCAGCTTCTTTCAGGCCAGAAAACCAGGGGCCGTACCCTTTCTTGCGTTATAGCGGACGGAAGAGGGACGGCCCCTTTTTCGCATCGAGCGCCCGCAAAGCCGGACGCCCGATGCGAGAAAAAAAGGAGGAAGGAGGAGTGAGGAAGGAGGAAGTTTGGCCAGGGTTTCGCTCGGCGAAACCCCGCGCCGGAATTTACCGGCGCGTGCACCAATGCCGCGGCGTTTCCGCCGCAGATCCAGTTTTCAAAGATCAAAAATTCGCCAAACTCCAGGCGGCGTTTCCGCCGCGGAAGTTGTTAGTAGCTAGCTGTTAGCCGCTAGTTATTTGGTCGCTCCGCAGGAGCATTAGCGCGCCCCTATTGGCGCGCAAGTACCGCCATCCTCAGATGGCGTAAGAGCGCCGCAGACACCTTGTTAACTAATCACTAGCCGCTAATTGCTAAGTACTTACGGTGTTCAGCGCCGTAGCGGGGGGACGGGGGGGAGGAAGCCCGACCTCCTTTGGTAGTCTTCCGGCGAAATGCGCCCATCCCGATAAGGCTACGGCGAAAGGCGCCGCCCCGAAACACACAAAGTTGGCGCATAGCCAAGAACTAAGAGTTTTGCCATTGGGCATAAGGGAAAGCGCATTTCCCTATAATAGGCGCCTTAAGTAGGGAGAGCTATCCAAAGGACTGGGGCGAGCCCCCCGCACCCCCCATAGCCCAAAACGCGGCATAGGCGCCGCGCCTTGGTGGGTGCGGCTTGTAGTGGGGGGGTGGGGTATTATATTAGCGCCTGTTTTTTGTAGAGGGGGCGATGTAGACTCCCCCTGTTTTTCTTTCACCGTCCACCCCTTTTCTCTTGTACAACCGATCCTAGGCAACTCTGCGGGCGCCACATCGCGCCCGCGAAGGCGCACGCGCCGGTAAATTCCGGCGCGGGGTTTCGCGGAAGCGCGAAACCCTGGCCTAACTTCCTCCTTCCTCCTTCCTCCCTCCTCCTTAAAAAGATATGGATCCCATGCTGCCTCCTCCGATGATGTGGCTTGACTGGCTCATCGTCGCAATTCCCCTGTTCGCCATCATCGGCATTGGCTTTTTGGCGGAGCACTACGTGCACAGTGTCTCCGACTTTTTGGCGGCGGGTCGTCGTGCGGGCCGGTATTTGCTGACGGTCTCTGAGGGCACTGCGGGCATGGGCTTGATTTCCGCGGTCGCGATGTTCGAGCAGAAGTACAAGGCGGGCTATGGACTTGACTTCTGGCTGGGTCTCACCAGTCTGGTGACCCTGGTCATGACCCTGACGGGCTTCGTGACTTACCGTTTCCGCGAAACCCGCGCCATGACCATGCCGGAGTTCTTCCAGATGCGGTATAGCCGTCGTTTCCGCATTCTGGCGGGACTGTTGGCCTTTATTTCGGGTGTCATCAACTATGCGCTGTTCCCGGCGGTGGGCGGGCGTTTCCTGGTGTACTACTGCGGACTGCCCTTCTCCTTCCATTTCCTGGGCATCGAATTCTCCACCTACGGCGTCGTCATGGCGGTGGCGCTGATCACGGCATTGGTCATCGTGCTGTTGGGCGGACAACTGACCACCCTGATCACCGACTGTTGCCAGGGAATCTTCGCCTACTTCGGCTACGCGGTGATCACCATCGCATTGCTGTGGATCTTCTCGGCCAGCGACATGACCAGCGCAATGCTCACCCGTCCCGAGGGCGAGAGCTTCTTCAATCCCTTCAATATCGGTCATCTGACCGACTTCAATATCCTGTACATCATCATCGCCACCATCGGTACCGTCTATGGTCGAAATGCGTGGCTGGGCAGCCAGGGCTTCATGGCATCTGCCAGCAGTCCCCACGAGCAGAAGATGGCGGGTGTGCTGGGCTCCTGGCGCGTGGGCTTCCTGAACATCGCCATGATGCTTCTGGTGATCGGCGCGTTCACCTACATGAACAGCGAACACTGGGCGCCCCAGCGGGATCTGGTGATGCACGAGCTGGACACCCGGACCGCGGAGGACTTCGGAGTCCCTGCCTTGGAAGCGCAGCTGTCGCTCTTCCAGCCTGAAAGCGCGGAATACAAGGCATTGCAGTCCGACATCACGAAGGCGCAGAATACCGCGAGCACCATCGAGACCCAGATGCTGGTTCCCGTGGCACTGCGGCACATCCTCCCCATCGGCGTCACCGGAATCTTCTGCGCGCTGATGATCTTCCTGATGGTCTCCACGGATACCGCGTATATGCACAGCTGGGGAACCATCTTCGTGCAGGATGTGCTCCTGCCCATCCGCAACAAGCCCATCTCCCCCCGGGCACAGATCCTCCTGCTGCGCTTGGCGATCATCGGCATCGCGCTCTTCGCATGGTTCTTCAGTTTCTACTTCCAGCAGGCGGACTACATTCTGCAGTTCTTTGCCCTAACGGGAACCATCTTCCTGGGCGGTGCGGGCAGTTGCATCATCGGTGGACTCTACTGGAAGAAGGGCACCACTGCGGGCGCCTACACCGCCATGATCATCGGATGCCTCTTCGCCGTCCTCGGCTTCTTCCTGAACCAGCAATGGGCCACGGTGATCTATCCCTGGCTGCAGGAGGCGCATCCCGCCTTCCTGGAGAGCTTCCGCGTCGGCCTGGAGAACCTGGGCAATGCGGTGCCCATCGTGCAGTGGGAGACCGAGCCGGTCAAATTCTCGGCAAAGTTCCCCATCACGGGACAGGAGATCTACATGCTGGGAATCATCTTCGCCATCCTGGGATACAGCCTGGTCTCTCTGGCCACCTGCCGAAAGCCCTTCAATCTGGACGCCATGCTGCACCGCGGCGAATACAACCTGGAGCACGTGGTTGTGGAAGAGGAGAAGAAGGGCTTCAGCTGGTCCAAGCTGGCGGGCATCACCAGCGAATACACCAAGGGCGACCGAATCCTGGCGTGGTCCGTGCTGATCTACTCCGTATATACCTTCATGGTCTACGTCATCCAGATGCTGCTGAACAGCATCCCCGGCTGGCGCTGGAGTGAGCTGACCTGGGTGAAGTTCTTCCTCTACTACACCCTGCCCACCTCGCTCCTCATCGGCATCGTCACCACCATCTGGTTCACCTGGGGCTCCGTGCGAGACCTGATCCGACTCTTCCGGACCATGAAAGAGAACTACGAGAAGGGCGGCGCCGTGGATGAAACGGACAACGGCCAGATGGTCACGAAGTAACGTCCTGGAATCCCCTACCCTTTCCATGGACTCTTCCTCGCCAGAGGTCATACTGCGTCCCGCCACCCCGGAGGACATTCCGGGAATCCTGTCGTTGCTGGAGGAATTCGTGCAACGACAGGTGGTGTTGGCGCGGAATCCGGAGGAGATGCGGGAGAACTACCGGAATTTCCTGGTTGCGGAGGACGCCCAGGGGATAATGATTGGCGTGGGAGCATTACGTCCCCACGGTACGCGTCTCTACGAGATCCGCTCCCTGGCGGTGTGTTCCGCCTGGCAGGGAAAGGGCATTGGACGCCTCCTGGTAGAGGGGCTCCTGGAGAAGTCCCAAGGACTATCCCCCGCGGAAAATGCCTGCGTATTCACCCTGACAAAGACCCCGGAGTTCTTCCGTCGACTGGGCTTTCAAGAGGAACCCAAGGAACACTTCCCCGAAAAGATCTGGGCGGATTGCAGACAGTGCCCCAAACTGCGCTGTTGCGACGAGATCGCGCTGCGATACGCGGGCGCGTAGCGCCCTAAAAAAGGAGGAGGGAGGAAGTTTGGCCAGGGTTTCGGCGAGCCGAAACCCCGCGCCGGAATTTACCGGCGCGGGCACCAATGCCGCGGCAAGCGCCGCGGAAGTTGTTAGTGGCTAGCTGTTAGCCGCTAGTTATTTGGTCGCTCCGCGGGAGCATTAGCGCGCCCCTATTGGCGCGCAAGTACCGCCATTTTCAAATGGCGGAAGAGCGCCGCAGGCACCTTGTAAACTAATCACTAGCCGCTAATTGCTAAGTACTTACGGCGCTTTTTAGCGCCGTAGCGGGGGTGCGGGGGCGGCAGCCCCAGTCCTTTGGATATTCCCCCGCAATCAATTATTCGGTCCTAAAGAAGAGAGCCGCGGAATCCCCGCGAAGCGACCATACAAACCTTCTACCTGTTACCTGCTCTCTTCTCCCTCTGAATGCAGGTGAATTTCAGCGTTGAAAAACGGTCATTGGGGGTTACAGTATGAGGCTGTCAGGCCAGCATAGCTCAGTTGGTAGAGCAGCGCATTCGTAATGCGCAGGTCAAGGGTTCAAGTCCCTTCGCTGGCTCCATTTTCCTTTCCGGCCAATCCGTTCCTGTCTCGGCAGGCGGAGGGAGGGAATCGAGAGACTTTCCTCCCGGCGTCGTACCATATTTCCATACTCCGCGGAAGCAACGCGAAGGCGACAGGCCGGTTGCCCAGGATTTCCTCCCCACCGAGAACACGAGCCCCGGCGATTTTCAGAAGAAGCAACTCTTCTGGACACCGGGGCCTTTTCGTTTTCCACAGGCATCTGGCGTAAGAATCGCCGAGCGCCGCACTCCCCTACCCTTTTCCCATGAACACTCCTACCCGCAACACGCTGTTTCTTCTCGCACTGCTGGCGTTGATCTCCCTTTCTGCGGGGCTCACTGCGGGGACGGTGACTGCGGCGAAGGTGACCGCCGCACTGGACTCCCCGGCGGGAGTGGTCTTCGGGCAATGCACGGGAGCCAGCGTGGTCTCCTCCTATTCCTCCTCGAACATTGGCAATTCTGAGGAGACGGCCGCCGGAAAGGTGTTGCCGATTTCGGGGAGTTCCTTCCTGCAGATGGATGGATCCAGCAGTCCCAAAGCGAAGGGTCGTTCTGGCCGCGTGCTCTCCAGCTTTTCCCTGACGGTCCAGGGGGCGGGAACATTATCCTTCCAGCAGCGGGTCAACACCTATGGCTACAATGACGACCTACTGGTTGTCTACGAAGATGACATTGACGACACCCTCTGGGAGCAAGGCGGAGACAATTGGGCAAAGGTCTATGTGGATGAAGACAAAGAGAAGTGGTTTGACATCAATGTAGACGGCTTCTTCAATGAGGAATCCATCTCCCTCTCTACACAGAAGTACAAGCACACCATCACCTTCGCATTATTGTCACCGGATAACTCTGACATAGACTGGTACGATCCGCCAGACTCCGAGACCAAGAGTGAGTATGAGCTCCTCTACAAGGCCTGGTTGGATGCCTTCGTCTGGGAGCCCGACGAAGACGCGGCGATCTGCCAATTCCTGCCGGAGAGCGGCACCTCCTTCGGCGCCAACGGAATCCAGGTCTATCTGAACTCCGACTACGTGGACGACAATGACCAGCGGATCTTCACCTTCCGCTACACCCTGGACGGGAAGGCGCCCTCCGCCTCCTCTCCCCTCTACAATGACGAAGAGGGCATTTCCATCCAGAAAAGTTGCCGTCTGCGAGTAGCGGTCTACGAGGGCAGCACCCTCGTGAACAGCGATCTCTATGCGGACTACGTCCTGCGGGATGCCCCGCAGGCGTCCACGTGCACCCTCTCCCAGGGATTGCCGTTTTACGGCACCGCCACGGCCTCTTTCACCACCGTCTCCGACGCCCCCGCGCTGGAGTTCTACTACACCACCGATGGCAGCGAACCGGGAGTGGATTCCCCGAAGGGCGGGAACTGTGTCCTGTCCGAGGAGTGCACCCTGAAGGTCCGTGCGTACGACGACGGCACCTGGGGTTCCACGGCGGTCTTCCCCGTGAAGCGCGCGGCGGCTCCCGTGGCTACTATTCTTGCTGACGGCGAGGAATCCAAGGGCGGCGTCTT
>CAZMWS010000045.1:9024-10064 GCA_964570085.1 uncultured Lentisphaeraceae bacterium
TCGAGAAAGCGGAACTGAATCTCTCCTCCAGCACCAAGGGTGATATCTACTACCGTCTGGGGGACGGAGCAACGCAGAGCTACAGCGCTCCCCTGGAATTCACCGAGGACGCCACGGTGGAGTTCCTCCTGAAGCCCGCAGAGAGCGAAAATGCCCTAGCGAGTGGCACCACCCTCTATCTGGAGAGCGCACTGGCATCCGCGAAGCTACGGAAGGCGCAGAAGGACGATGGTGAGTGGATCACCTCGCAACTGACCAATAAGGGCTGGAATCTTGTGGCGATTCCGCGGGCTCTTCCGCCTTCCATGGAGAAAGCGCTTTCCCAGTGGCTGAAGCCCTATGGCTTCCAGACAAACACCAAACAGTATCTCCAGCCCTCCCGAATGGAGCAGGGGAACTCCTACTGGGTCTACCTGTCCAACGGGTCTCTTCCCACCGCCGGCAAGCCGGAGTCCTTCTACAGTGTGGAGGGCGATTCCCCAGATGCGGACGCCGGTACCACCGGTACCTGGCGTTTAGTCCTGAAGAACGCCCTCTACTACCTTGAAAATGGCATCTTCCGGAAAGCGGATTCTCCGGAAAACGACCATTCCGGCTGGACCCGGGACTAGAGACTCCTCTTTCCGACTCCCTTCTCCCTTCCTCCCCGACGCCTTTTTAGACGCCGGGACTTTTTGCGCATGAAATCCCCAGGGCCGCCTTATAAATGACGGCCGCAAATATTCTGTCACCTCCCATGAAGCGCGACACACGGCATTTGTTCCTCCTCCTCGCCCTCTGGCTCCTCTCCTGCACAGCGCTCTCCGCCGATAGCGTCTACCGCTGGTATACGGACGCCGACGAACTCCGGGAGGCAGTCCGTGCCACCGGAGGACGACCGGTGCTTATTTTCTTCGGGAAGCCCAACTGTAGCATTTGTGAAACAGTGTGGGATAAAAGCGGCTACTTGGAACCTGAATCCAAAGCTTTTCTATCCTACATGGAAGAAAACCAAATCCTAGGATTCAAATCAAGTAACATAAGCGTTTTCGGAAACGCAA
>CAZMWS010000045.1:10074-11371 GCA_964570085.1 uncultured Lentisphaeraceae bacterium
CTATCTAAAAACTCTTGATGGATTAGAAACGGAAGATTCCATTTTTGGCGGTGGCAAAAAAAGTTACACATCCCCCTACTTGGCCTTCATGCGCATAGATCCTGAAACCACAAGAACAGGCAATTTCAGTCCCAAGAATGAAATCCTCAATGTCTTTGACTCAACAAGTCCTGCATCCGCAAAAATCACCTGTTCGAATGTTTTAGCATGGCTCGCGAAGCTCCAGAAGACCACTGCATTTCTGAAGGTGTATTCTCCCGACCAAGTCCCCGATCCAGGGGAAGATGGTGACGACAGTGGGGAGACCGGCGGAGATACCGGGGGTGACGACCCCACTGTGGATGAGATGCCCTATCACTGGTATACCGACATTGACAAACTACGCGACGCCGTCAAAGTCTATGATCGTCCCGTTCTGATTTTCTTCGGAAAGCCCAATTGTAGCATTTGCGAAACCGTCTGGAATACTAGCGGCTACTTGGAACCTAACTCCAAAGCTTTCCTATCCTACCTGGAAGAAAACAAGATCCTAGGATTCAAATCAAGTAACATAAGCGTTTTCGGAAACGCAAAAGACTATCTAAAAACTCTCGACGGCTTAGAAACGGAAGATTCCATTTTTGGCGGTGGTCAAAAAGTATACACCTCTCCCTTCCTAGCCTTCGTGCGCGTAAATCCTGAAACAACAAAAACAGGCAATTTGAGTCCAAAGAATGAAATCCTCAATGTCTTTGACTCAACAAGTCCCGCATCCGCAAAACTCACCCGCTCCAATGTCTTGGCGTGGCTTACGAAATTGATGTCGACGGAGGAGTTCCAGGAGGCCTTTGCCACTGCGGAGCCGGAAGGTGAGGTCTTGGAATTTTGGGAGGATGCGGAGGATCTCGGGGTGACCTCTGCTGGAAGCTACGACACGAGCCAGGGTGTCGCGAGAGTCGAGACTGGATTTACTGCAGAGACCTCGGAGCTGAAATTCACCTTTTCTGCGAAGGCGGGGAGGCGGTATGTCTTTTCCGTAACGGGCTCATCGGCCACGGGTGCGCCTTCCCTGGCGGAATTGGTGTCTTCCTCCGAGAATCTCTCTGCCACCATCTATCCCTTGGGGACGCCCGAGACTCCGGTATTACCAGAGACTGGCAGTGGCTTTGCGGTGTTAGACGAGGGTGTTTTCTTTGTGCCGGAGAAAGCGGGCAACTCCGTCTTGTGCCTGAAGTTGGATCAGGCGCCCAGCGGGGACCTGCCCTTCGCGTTGCGCTATCACTACTCCCCTTATACCGGCAAGGCGGGCTCTGCGGAC
>CAZMWS010000046.1:0-11350 GCA_964570085.1 uncultured Lentisphaeraceae bacterium
GGCGGTACGGTACCGGCCCCTATACACCCATATCGCTACCCTAGAGTATTTGGGGGGGGCGGGGGGCTTGCCCCCCAGTCCTTTGGATAGTTTTTCCCCCGCCTGGTTTCTTCCGCCTGCCGGCGGTACGGTGCCGGCCCCATACACCCCATACCGCTACCCTAGAGTATTTTGGGGGGTGCGGGGGGCTTGCCCCCAGTCCTTTGGATAGTTTTTCCCCCGCCTAGTTTTTTCCGCCCCCCGGCGGTACGGTGCCGGCCCCATACACCCCCTACCGCTGCCCTAGAGTATTTTGGGGGATGCGGGGGGCTTTCCCCCAGTCCTTTGGATAGTTTTTCCCCCGCCAAGGTTCTCCCGCCTACCGGCGGTAATATTTGGGGCTTTCCCCTTTGCGCGCCAATAATGGGCGCGCTTGGCGCACGCGGCGGGGTAATCCCGGCGCGGGGTTTCGCAAGAACGCGAAACCCTGGCCTAACTTCCTCCTTCCTCCTTCCTCCTTCCTCCTTTTTTCATATTTTTGCTGGCGAGGAGTGCGACGGTGGCGTGGAGGGTGGTTTCCTTTCCGGAGAGGGTTCGGAGGGCCTGTGCGAAGGAGCGGAGGTCAGCTTCGGGGAGTCCCGCAGCCAGGAGTCTTGCTGCGTAGGAGCCCTTCTGTGTGGGATCCATCCATCGGTCGAGGACTCCGGGGGTGAGGGTCTGTGTGCGGCGGGATTCCAGGAGCGTGTGTTTTGGGGGCTGGAGTCCGGCGTCCTGTGCCTCCCGGAGGAGTTCGGCGAGATCCCAGTTCATAAGGGGATCGGTGGCCTGTGTATAGAGTCTCTCTTCGGCATCCCGGACGGTTTGCGGGGCGGGCTCGGGGAGGAGTGCGGAGAGTCGTTGTCCGCGTTTGGGGAGGGTCTCGGCCAGCGCGAGGGTGCCGGTATTGGGCTCCAGGAGAGTCGCGAGGGTATTCCAGGCAGTGGTTCGGTCGGCGAGCCGTCCCAGGGCATTTCGTCCCAGGATGAAATCGAATCGGACCTCGGCGTCACCGGACTCCTGGAGGAGTCGTGGGAGCTCCTCGGGAGTGCCCACCAGGATCTTCGGCTGGCGCAGCTCCGGGAGATTTCGTCCTTCTTCCAGGAGGACCTGTCGCGCCTCTTTGGTGCGGACCAGTGCCCATACGCCGCCCTCGGGGGTGCGTCGGACGGCCTCCCAGAGGAGGAGTCCGGAGTCACCGGAGAGATCCAGCACGCGGTCCTGTCGCTGGAGTTCGTGTTGTCGGAAGAGTTCCGCGCGCAGCTGTGCCAGGAATCCGGTCATGGATCCCACGGCGCGTGCGAGCCACTGTTCTGCGGAGCGGTCTGCGGGTGAGAAGGAGAGGATTTCCTGTGGCGGGAGCGCCTCGGCCTCCCGGAGGGCGGCCAACTGGAGTTCCCGTCGCTGGTGGATTTGGTCAGCTAGTGTGCTTTCGTATCCCAGTTGTCCGGGCTGATAGAAGACGCGTCCCTGGAGGGAGGTCGGCAGATATTGTTGTGCGACCCAATGGTTTCGGTATTCGTGGGGGTATTTGTATCCCACGCCGTGCCCGAAGCCCTTCTGGTCCCGGGAGGCATCGCGCAGGTGGTTGGGGACCTCGCCCTCCCGCTCCTTTTCCACCAGCTTCAGGGCATCGAAGAATCCCAGCACCGAATTGGATTTTGGGGCGGTGGCGCAGTAGAGTGCCGCGTGTGCCAGTGGGAAGTGTCCCTCGGGGAGTCCCACGCGGTCGAAGGTATCCGCGCATGCCTGGACGAAGGGCACGGCGTGTGGATCGGCCATTCCGATGTCTTCGGAGGCGAAGATGAGCATTCGTCGGAAGAGGAAGCGCGGGTCTTCGCCGGCATAGACCATCTTTGCCAACCAGTAGAAGGCGGCATCGGGATCGGAGCCCCGCATGGATTTGATGAATGCGGAGATGGTATCGAAGTGGTAGTCGCCCTCGCGGTCATAGAGGACCGCCCGGCGTTGGATGGACTCCTCGGCGACTGCCAGGGTGACGGGTATCTCTCCATTTTCGTCGGGGGGAGTGGTCTCCACGGCCAGTTCCAGGGCATTGAGGGCCGCGCGGGCATCGCCATTGGCCACATTCGCCAGGTGATCCAGCGCTTGGGGATCCAGGCGGACCTTCCGGCTGCCGTAACCACGCTCGGGATCCTTCAATGCCTGCTGCAGGACCTGTCGGATTTCTTCATCGGAGAGGGGCTTCAGCTGGAAGATCCGGCTCCGGGAGACCAGCGCGCGGTTGACGGTGAAGTAGGGATTCTCCGTGGTGGCGCCGATGAGGATGATGGTGCCGCTTTCCACCCAGGGGAGTAGCGCGTCCTGCTGCGCCTTGTTCCAGCGGTGGACTTCGTCAATGAACAGGATTGTCCGTCGGCCGAACTCCGCCTGGCGGCGCTGCGCCTCCGCCGTCACCGCCTTCAAATCCGGCAGGCCGGTCATTACGGCATTCAGGGTGACGAAGGCGGATTTTGTGGTGTTAGCGATGACGCTGGCCAGCGTGGTCTTGCCTGTGCCCGGCGGACCATAGAAGAGCAGTGACGACAGCCGATCCGCCTGGATGGAGCGCCAGAGCAGTCGTCCCGGGGCCAGGATGTGCCGCTGTCCGATGTATTCCTCCAGCGTCCGCGGACGCATGCGCGCCGCCAGCGGCGACTCCTTGCGGAGGCGCTCCTGCCGCGCATGCTCGAAGAGGCTGGGGGAGGTCATGGACATGGGGGAAAAAGGAGGAAGGAGGAAGGAGGAAGGAGGAAGTGAGGCCCGCCTGCGGCGCGCTGCATCAAGCGCGCCCGAATTGGCGCGCAGTTGGAGTTAGGAGTTTTGCGCTTTTTAACGCGCAATGTGCAATGCATGGTGCCGCCGTTTATAGGCGGAAGAGGTTAGGTGGGGGTGCGGGTGCGGCAGCCCCCCGTCCTTTGGATTTTCCTGCCGTAGGTGAGTCCGCGTCGGGGTTAGGTCTCCAAAGAATGCCCCGCGGGCTATTTCCCCGCAATAACTTTCGCCATAATTTCTTCTACAGCCTCTCGGGTCGGCGTGATGAGGGTCTTGCGGAGGGGGAGGGTCTTGAGCTTTTCGAGAGAGGGGTGAGTGGCGAGGGAGCCGTCACCCAGTGCCTGTGCGATGGCGTCGGGGAATTTTCCGGGGTGCGCGGTCTCCAGGCAGAGGGTGTATGTGTCCTCCAGGGGATTGCGGAGTGCGACCGCCACGCCGACGGCGCCGTGGGGATCCAGGAGCACGTGGTGTTTTTCCCAGAAGGTGCGGATGGTCTCCAGGGTCATGGCGGTATCGCCGCGACCGGCGGCGAAGGTCGTGTCGTGGTCGGCCATCTGGATGGGCGTGCCCTTCGCGAATGCCTCCATGAGCGCCTTGGTCTTTGCGGAGTCCTCGCCGACGCGGTAGTAGAGATAGCGTTCGAAGTTGCTGGCCACCTGGATGTCCATGGAGGGCGAGAGGGTCGGGTGGACATCGCCGCGGGTGTAGACGCCGTCGTTGAAGAATCGGGAGAGGATATCGTTTTCGTTGGTGGCCAGGAGCAGCCGTTTGATGGGGGCGCCCATGCGCTTTGCCACATAGCCGGCGAAGATATCGCCGAAGTTTCCGGTGGGCACGCAGACCTGCAGCTGTGCGGAGGGATCCTTCGCTTGTTCTCGGACGCGGAAGGCGCCCCAGAAGTAGTAGACCACCTGCGCCAGGATGCGCGCCCAGTTCACCGAATTCACGGCGCCCAGGTGCATGGACTGCTTGAAGGGCAGGTCGTTGAAGACCTCCTTGAGCACGCGCTGTCCGTCATCGAAGGTGCCGCGGATGGCGAGGCAGTGGACATTCGGGTCTTCCACGGTGGCCATCTGTCGTTCCTGGAGGGGGCTGACGCGTCCTTCGGGATACATGATGAAGATCTGTATGCCGTCCTTTCCGCGGACGCCGTGGATGGCTGCGGAGCCGGTATCGCCGCTGGTGGCGCCCAGGATATTCAGTTTTCCGCCGCGCTTGCGGAGGATTGCCTGGAAGAGATTTCCCAGGAATTGTAGTGCCACATCCTTGAATGCCAGGGTGGGGCCGTGGTAGAGCTCGGCCACATAGAGACCGCTGGTGCCCATGGGCTTCACGGGGACCACGTCGGGGGTATCGAAGGTGGTGTAGCTGCGCTCCACGAGGTCGCGGAGCTCCTCCTCGGAGAAGTCGTCACCCACGAAGGGGCGCATGACCTCCAGTGCCAGTGCGGGGTAGGGCAGGTGGCTCCACTTCTCCAGGGTCTCGGCGGAGACTGCGGGGATTGTGCTGGGCAGGAGGAGTCCGCCGTCGGTGGCGAGTCCCATCATGACGGCGTCGGCGAATCCCACGGGGGTGATGCCGCCGCGGGTGCTGAAGTATTGGGAAGCGGAAGGAGCCATGGCTGTCGCTACTCTCCTGAAAATGGGTGTTATATTGTTGCGTTTCTCTCACGCCGGAGGCGATCGAAGGCCGCTGGCGTTTTTGTGGGTCGGGGTGGTGGTCTTTCCTACGGGGAAGGCGCCCCTTTTTGGTGAATGGGGCTAATATAATTCCGGGGCGGTTGGCTACAGTTCCGGGAGATGCCGCCCCTGGGTTCCCCCTCGCCAGGATACGACCCGCCTCGAGAATCACCATTCTCTTTTCCTTTTCTACAGACTCCCGTACCGCCATGTTCCAGAATGCCCTGATTCTTCTTGCAAACGGCTTTGAGGAGCTGGAGGCATTGGCGCCGGCGGATGTCTTTCGGCGCGCGGGCGTTGCGGTGACCCTGGCGGGGGTCGGCGCGGATTCCGCGGGCTTCGTGACCTCCGCCCATGGCGTGGCGGTGCGTTGCGATACCCCCGTGGAGGCCTTGGATCCCGCGGTCCAGTGGGAGCTGGTCTACTTTCCCGGCGGCATGCCGGGTTCCCGGAATCTGGCCAACAGCGCCGTCTGCCGGGAGCTGGCGCGCAGTGCGCGCGACCGTGGCGCCTGGCTCTGCGCAATCTGTGCGGCGCCCATGGCGCTGGATGCCGCCGGAGTGCTGGACGGCGTGGAATACACCTGCTATCCCGGCACCGAAAAGCAGCTGCACTCCGGCATCTACACGGGACGATACATTCAGCGGAGCGGAAAGATCCTCACTGCCTGCGGACCCGCCGCCGCCCTGGATTTTGCCCTGGAGATCCTGCGTGCCGGTGGCGCCGCGCCCCTGGCTGCACAGCTCTCCGCTGGCATGATGATGCGGAAGCCCTAGCTGCCCGCAGGGACCGCCGCGCGCGTACGCGTCCCGCGACGACTCCGAAACTCTCCCTTTCCCTGATTCGACAATCACCCAACGACATACCGCCCATTTTCGGGCACCAGAACCGTGAAAGCATTCCTCGCAATCCTGAAACAGACCATCCGCTCTTCTGTGCGGTCCAAGGTATTCCTCGTGCTCTTCGCGCTGATCCTGCTGTGCGTGGTGGGACTGCCCCTGACCATCCGCGGCGACAACACCGCCGCCGGACTCATCCAGGTCTCCCTCACCTACTCCCTGAATCTGGTGGTGGCGCTGATCTCCGCTTCCTGCCTTTGGCTGGGGTGCTCCCTGCTTGCCAGCGAAATCGAGGGCTATCAGGTCCATCTGACAGTCACCAAGCCCTGTCCCCGCTGGGTGCTCTGGACCGGCAAGTTCGTGGGCGTCTTCTTGATGCACGCAATCATCCTGGTGGTCTCCATGCTCCTGGTCTACGGACTCACCTTCTTCCGACTGGACCGCGCATACAAGGCGGGCCTCTTCAATGAGGACGATATGGCGCGTTTGAAGCGGGAGTTCCTGGTGGCGCGCCGCGAATTCCGCCCCCGTCTGCCCGATCTCTCCCAGCGTGTTCAGGTCGAATACGAGAAGCGCGTGCGACAGGGCCTGGTGGATCCCAAGAGCACCGACGAGCTGGCGGTGAAGAAGACCATCATGCAGGAGCTCATCGATGGCGTCCTGCGGAACACCACCCTCAAGCCCGGCGAGACCGCTACATGGGAATACAAGGGCGTGAAGCTCCCCTCCGATGACGCCACCCTCTCCGTGCGCCTCCGTGCATACTCCAACGACGCCATCAACACCAACCAGAATGACCTGACGCTGGATGTGGGATTCCTCTACTTTGGCGAGGCGGGCGAGACCGCCGGCATCCCCACTGTCTGGTATACCGAGGGCATCGGCGCGCCTTTCGTGGCGCCCGGCGGCGTCTGGCGCGAGCTCTCCACCATCGCTCCCAATACTCCCAAGAATGCGGAAGGACAATACATGGTGGGCGTCGATACCTATCCCACTTTCGCTAAGGACCTGGTCAACAAGGATCACGAGAACTCCGTCTCTCTCACGATCCGGAATCTGGGCGACATCGGACTGCCCGCCCGGGAGTCCATTCCCCAGGACGAGGAGTCCCTGAAGGCCTACGACCGCGCTGTCCGCAGTCGCACCGCGGTCTTCCAGGCGGCGGATGGTCCTACCCTGCTGTGCCCCGTGGGCACCTTCGGCCAGAACTATGCGCGCACCATGGTCATGGCGCTCTATCAGCTGGCCTTTCTGGCGGCGCTGGGCTGCACGGTGGGCGCACTCTTCTCCACTCCCGTGGCGGTCTTCGCCGCAATCGCGTATCTCATCATCGGTCTGGTGGTGCCCTTCGCCATGGACGCGCCCGTCCAGGGTCCCGATGGCTCCTACATGTATGCGAACATGTGGGAGCGCGCGGCGCACTACATGGCCACCACCGTCCAGACCCTGGTGGTCACTGTTGACGACCTGAATACCACCGGCGATTTGGCGGCGGGGCGTCTGGTGGAGGCGAAGGATCTCGGCTGGGCCTTCCTGCGCGTGATCGTCATCCGCAGCGGCCTATTGGCCGGTCTGGGCATCTATTTCCTCACCCGCAGAGAGCTGGGACTGGTGGTCCGGAGAATCTCCTGAGCCTAGACACCACCATAGCGCGGCGAAATACCCCTTTCACTTTCCTCTTACGATCCATACCCCTCTATGAAAAGCAGCTTCACTCGCCTGGTCGCCATCCTGGTGGCCATGGTCCTGCTCCTGGGAGCCCTCTCCTTCCTCCAGAACCGGATGAACGGACTGCGCTCCACATACCACCTCACCGACAACACGCCGCTGGAGAATGCGCCCCCCGTGGTCGCCTTCACCAGCGTGGCGCTGGGCGGCTTCCGCGGCATCCTGGCCGACTACCTGTGGTTGCGCTCCAACCGCATGCAGCAGGAGGGAAAGTACTACGAGATGGTGCAGCTGGCTGACTGGATCGTGAAGCTCCAGCCCCGTTTCACCGGTGCACACGCCTTCCTGGGCTGGAACATGGCCTACAATGTCTCCGTGACCTTCACCGGTTTCGAGGACCGCTGGCGCTGGGTCAAGCGCGGCCTGGAGCTCATCCGTGACGAGGCCCTGGAATACAACCCCGGCGACCCCGATCTCTTCCGCCAGCTGGGATGGATCTTCCAGCACAAGATGGGACAGGACACCGATGACGCCAACCGCTACTACAAGGTGGAGTGGGCAAAGGAGATGATCCGTCTCTTCGGCGACTACTACCTGCAGTGGGAGACCCTGGACAAGGCGCCCCTCAACGAAGGAAAGCTGATTGCCAATCTGGGCGACCGCGCTGCGGACTACCGACGCATTCTGTCGGAGAAGCAGGCGGATTTTGCGCGTCTGGAGATGGAGTTCCGGGAGGCGGCGGTGATTCCCGAGCGCTTCAAGGCCGATTTTGACGAAGCGGGCATCACGGAGGACGTGGAGCTGTGCTTGCGCCATCGCTGGATGGTCTACAAGTATCGCCTGGATCCCAAATACATGATGCACCTCAATGAGGAATACGGCGAATTCGATTGGCGTCTGCCCGAGGCACACGCGGTCTACTGGGCGCAGAAGGGCCTGGATGTGTGGAAGGATCCCTCCGCCGCCTTCAAGCGCCTCTCCTGCGAGCGCATGATCTTCCAGGCGCTGGGCACCGCCTTCCTGGGCGGAAAGCTCCTCTATTTGAAGGGCGACCTGCGGACTCTCCAGATGCAGCCGAATTTCAATGTGGCCGAGGCCACCCGGCGCGTCTATCTGCGCGCCATCGAGCAGTATCCCCGCAACAACATCCAGGGCGCATACAGCAACTTCCTGGTGGATTCCGTGGTGCGTCTGTATACCTACGGCTACAAGAAGGACGCCGCGCGCTGGTTTGCGGAGGCCAAGGACTTCAATTCCGAGCGCTTCACTGGCGATCTGGAGACCTTCGTGAAGAAGGAGCTGGCCGAGGACATCCTGGCGGGCAGCCAGCGGAATGTGGAGCAGGTCATCAACAGCTACCTCTACCAGGCATACACCATCCTGGCCTATGCCGAGAGCCAGGAGGCCGATGAGTTCTACACCTTCGAGAGCCTGACGCAGACCGCCAAGGACATTTACGACATGTACGCCAAGAACAACGAGGGCGTGGAGAAGCGCCGCGGCCTGGCGCCCTTCGACCAGATGCGCCGCACCATGCTGGGAAATGTGGTCCGGCTCTTCCAGTCGACTCCCGATACCCAGAAGCTGGCCGCCAATCTGGCGAACTTCCAGCACATCCCCGTGGAGCGGTTCATTCCCCGCGCCGGAGAGATCGCGGTGCCCCGCGTGAAGTAGCACGACAACGGCTCCCGCATTCACTCCCGAATCCAGAATACCCATGCTAGAGCAGATCTCCAATGTGCCGGGCATCATCGCCATCGTGGTGGCCGCATTCCTGGTGCTCACATTCATCATCGCCGCGGACCGGTATCTCTATCTCCACCGCGCACGCGTCGATACCTTCGAGCTACTCCGCGGCATCCTGAGCCAGCTGCGCGCCGGACGCGTCAAGGAAGCCGTGGCGAATTGCGATGCCAAGACCGGTCCCGTTGGCGAAATTCTCCGCACTGCCATCGAACACTGGCGTGATGGCGGCGATGCGGTGCGCCATAGCGTGGAGGAGACGGGTCGGCTGCTGATTCCCCGTCTGGAGCGGAATCTGAAGCTCCTGGCGGCATTCGCCAATGTGACTCCCATCGTGGGACTCCTGGGAACCCTGGTCTCCCTCATCGGCGCCTTCGACAAGATCAGCAATATCGAATTCCAGGGCGCGCAGGTGCTTTCCGGCGACATCAAGATGGCGCTGTTGTGCACTGCCATGGGATTGCTGGCGTCCTTGGTGAGCCAGATTTGCCATGCGGTATTGGTGGAGAAGGTGGATCATCTTTTGGAGGAGATGGGCAAGGCCGCCTCGGAGATCACCTATTTCCTGACCCACAATCCGCCGCCCGCCGAGGAGGAGACTCCCTAGCGGAACGCCACGCGCATCGCCAAGTATATGGATTTTCAGTGGCGAACCCAATATCATCGGGTGACCTCCACCCTTCCTGCCATGACGGGATTGCTGGGGCTCTTCTTTGTGCTGATGGTGGTCTTCCTCATCTGCAGCCAGAGGATCTCCATGCCCGGAGTGCCTATCGATCTGCCGCGCTTTGACAACGAGGAGGTCACTCCCGTTGTGAAGACCGTGGTGACCGTGACCCAGGAGGGCCGGCTCTTCTATAACGCCAAGCGCCTGGAGGGTCCCGACTCCCTCCACGAGGTCCTGCGGGATCTGGAGAACCGCTATGGGCGCGGGGAGGGCGGCCGCGCCGCCGAGGGGAGTCGCGTGGTGGTCTTCTATGTGGACCAGAATGCCCCGCTGAGCATTGTGGCGAAGCTCTTCGATATCGCCCGCGGCGCGAATTTTGATGCCTATTTGGCTACCAGTGGCGCCAGTCTGCGTGATGGCAAGAACCGTGTCCCTCTGGATGAAAACGACCTCTGAGCAAACTGAGGAGCGGGAGTCGTCGGGCGTCGAGGAGCGCCGTGCCGTCAGTCGTCGGGAGGGGGAGCACAAGTGGCGGCGGCTTTTTCTGGCGATTCTGGTGGTAGTGCTGTTGCATCTGCCTCTCTTGTTGCTGAAGCCCGGGAGTGAGGAGGTCGCCCTTGCGCAGCCCCAGCGGAGCCTGGCGGCGATTGCGCAGCCCGAGGAGGCGCGCACTCCCAGCGAGAAGGCGCTCTGGCGTTGGATCGAATTCTCCGATCCCTCACAGTGGTATTTTCCTACAGCGCAGGGATTCTCGCGCTACAATGTCTTCGGTGCGCTCCCCGGACCGGAATTGCCGCATTTCACGCTCTCTCCCGCAGAACCGCCGAGGATCTCCTTGAGTGAGAGCCGCCTGGAGGGGCATTTGCCGCCTTTGGATGAGCGGGATTTCCTGGGGCTGGAGTGCGCGTCTTTGCCGGAGCCGGTTGCGCCGGAGACTGATCCCCTGGCATTTTTGGCGCCACGCTGGCGCATTCTGGGCGGGGGCGTCCTGGCGAATCCGCCGGAGTTCTCCGCGGAGACTCTGAAGCTCCGGCAGGAGTCCTGGCAGAAGAAGGAGCTCTCGGGCTTCCTTCCCACGGTGATGGAGGTGGAATTCCTCCCCGGACTCTCTGTGCCGCGGTTGCTGTTGCGCTCGAGCTGCGGTGTCGCCGCATTGGACCGCGCGGCGCTGGATGCGCTTCGGGGCTTCCTGCGTCGGAAGGCGGGTCCCGCACTCTGGGAAGGCGCGCCCGCCGCCCGCTTCCAGCTGCTGGTGGAGTGGGCACTCTAGCGCTTTCGAAAATAGATCCTTTCTTTTCCTGAAACCATGCCCATCGCTCGACTCCTGCTGCTGTACACCCTCCTGGCATTGCTAGGCGGGCTGGTGCTGTTGTTGGCGGACAAGCTGTGGCGAAGCAACCACAACTGGCGCCTCTCTCGCTCCAAGCTCCTGACCTGCAAGAAGTGCGGGAATGTCTTTGCGTTGCCGCGCCAGGGCGTGGATCGGCGGTGCCCGCTGTGCGGTGGAAGCACCACCTCCTTCCAGATGCCCTATTCGGGAATCCACGAGACGCTCAAGCAGCGTGCCCGGCACCTGAAGGAGTCCTAGCACCATGCGAATTGTATCGGGAATGGCCCGTGGCATCCGTCTGTCGGTCCCGGAGACTGGTGGCGTGCGTCCCACGGAGGACAAGGTGAAGGAGTCCCTCTTTTCCACGCTGGGGGATCTGCGTGGCAAGCGCGTCCTGGATCTCTTTTCGGGCTCTGGCGCGTTGGGACTGGAGGCGCTCTCTCGCGGCGCGGAGCGCGTGGTCCTGGTGGAGCGGGATCCCCGGCACTGCCAGGTCATTCGCGAGAATCTGTCGCGGGTCTCGAAGGCCATGGGTGGCGTCGCTCCCGAGGCCGTGGAACTCTTCTCCTGCGATGCGTCTCGTGCGGGCGCGCGACTCTCCGCGGAGGCGCCCTTCGATTTTATCCTGGCGGAT
>CAZMWS010000047.1:0-1458 GCA_964570085.1 uncultured Lentisphaeraceae bacterium
CCGCCGTTAGGCGGAAGAAATTAGGCGGGGGTGCGGGGGCGCAACCTCCCGTCCTTTGGGGGCCTCGCCAGAAAAGAGTCGTTTTTCGGCTAGTACCGTTTTCGGAGCTAGCACACTGCGGTACCGCCGCAAGAGCGGCGGAAGAGCCGCGCAGCGGCCTTGCAACTAGCCACTAATCACTAATTGCTAGGTACTTACAGTTTTTATCGCTTTTGTTGGAACAGCGCCACAATATGTCCGAGGGCTCGGGAGCCCAGTTGTCCGAGGGCAGAAAGATGGAATATTCTCTCTGCCCAGGGCTTTCGGAGCTGGATGGCATCCACGGGGCAGAATTCGTGGCAGCAGTAGCATCGGATGCAGTCGTCGCGACGGACTCCGCCTGTCTTTTCATATTGCCGCGGATCAATGGCGGCGGGCCTCACGGGACAGCCATTATGGCACTTTAAACACTTGATGCACTTATCTTTTTGAATATATGGCGTGGGTGCCACCTGGTTTCGGATCCAGCGGAGCATCCATTGAGGAAGCGGCAGAATCTTCAGAATATTGATGGGGGTCTTGACGAGCTTGAAATCCGGGACACGCAGGCGCTCCAGGTCATCCCCCTGGATTTCTACTTCCTGCAGAGACGTCGCGCCGAAACCGGCGCGTTTTGCGGCCTGAAGCAGCGGGTATTCCTGGGGAGAAATCCCAATGAGGGAGCATCCCACCACATCCACGGCACAGAGATCCGTGCCCACCACGAGAGCGCCAATCTTCCGGGGAGAGCCTCCGTGGGGGCCAGGACCCTCCATGCCTACGATGGCATCCAATACCGCAAGACGCACCTTCGCCGTCCGATTGATATCCACCATCAGATCCGCCAGACGATCACGATTCTGCAGCCGGAAATGGTATTCGCCCTTCTTGCTGCCGGGAATCAATCCATATTGGTTTTTCAAAGCACCCGTGTAGCCAAACTGGACGTGTGTCTTGAGCTTCGGAAGGGTAATCACCACATCCGTCTCCTTGAGATGCGCCGTCAGCTCCAGGAATTTCCCGATGGAGTTCTCGGGATTTTCATAGACGGCGGTCTCCCGAAAGACCGCCGTCTCGGCACCCTCTTCGTCGCAGACCTTCTTCAAGCCGCAAATCCGCATATTCTCCGCCGTGTCCCCCACGCCGGGACCATCCCCTACCAGAATCCGACTGGCACCACACTCCTTCACCAGGCGAATGACCGCACGAAGAATCGCAGGATGCGTGGTCACCGCCTCCTCTGGACGAGACGGCGCCAACAAATTCGCTTTCAATAAGACCCTATCCCCCGACTTCACAATGCCACCCATCCCCCCAAAGGGCTCCAAGGCACGGCGCATCGATGCCATCACGACCTCAAAGTCGTCATAGCCATCCACTGCAATAAGGGAAACCGTAGACATGGTATCGAAAAAAGTATCAGTACCGCCGGTAGGCGGA
>CAZMWS010000047.1:1558-3269 GCA_964570085.1 uncultured Lentisphaeraceae bacterium
AGAGCCGCGCAGCGACCTTGCAACTAGCCACTAACCACTAATTGCTAAGTACTTACGGCGCATTTTACGCGCCGTGGCGGGGGCACGGGGCGGTAGCCCCAGTCCGTTGGGTCCCCCGCTAGGGAAGAGTCGCTCCAAAGCTAATCACGCCTTCGGAGGCGGGACTGCATTTTGTACCGCCGCCTCAGCGGCGGAAGAGCCGCGCAGCGACCTTGCAACTAGCCACTAACCACTAATTGCTAAGTACTTATTGAAGTTTGTTCACAAACTTCAATGCCGCTTTCCAGATCGCCTCCGCTTCCTCCAAGGAATGGGGTGCGGCGGGGGCGGGAACGCCCTCCAGGGCGACATCCACCGCCTGGGGGATTTCATCGAAAGCGAGAGTGTGGTTAAGGAATCGTTCGCGGGCGGCCTCGTTTGCGGCCTGGAAGACCGCGCCGGCGCCTCCGCCTAATTTCATCGCCTTCCGAGCGACCGCGAGGGCGTGGAAGCGCGTTTCGTCGGGAGGCAGGAAGGTCATTTCCTGCTTCTGGGCGAGAAAATCGAGTGGTGCGACGACGCGTGTCTCGGAGCGTTCCGGGTAGCAGAGGCAGTATTGAATGGGTAGGCACATGCTGGTGGTTGCCATCTGGGAGAGCACCGCGCCGTCCGTGAACTCCACCATGGAATGCACCACGGACTGCGGATGAATCACCACCTGCACCTGACTGGGCTGCACCCGAAAGAGCCACCGCGCTTCGATCATCTCCAGGCCCTTGTTCATCAGCGATGCGCAATCCAGAGTGATGCCCTTCCCCATATTCCACGTGGGGTGACGCAGCGCCTGTTCCGGCGTCACGGCATGCAGATCGATCTCGGGATGTGCATGGAAGGGCCCGCCGCTGCAAGTCAGCCAGAGATTCTTCACGCTGCTGCGGCGCTCGCCCTGCAGGCACTGGAAGATGGCGCAGTGTTCGCTGTCCACCGGGAGGATCTCGCCGCCGTGCTTCTGGCAGAGAGCGTTGATCCACTCGCCCGCAGCAACCATGACCTCCTTGGTGGCCAGGCACACACGCTTTCCCGCCTCCAAAGCACACACCACATATGGCAATGCGGCAATCCCCTGGATGGCGCATACCACAATCTGCACGCGGTCGCTCTGGATCAAATCCCGCACCCCCGCGTCATCCAAAGTAGAATGCGTGGGATCCGTGGAACAATGCCAATTCCGCGCGCCATTCTGACGGGCGAGGTCCTGCAACACCCCGCCGTTGTGGCCACAGGTGACCGCCTCCAGGCGGAACTGCCCTTTTAACGCCCGAAGGACCTCCAGGGTCTGCATTCCCACAGATCCCGTGGCCCCCAAAACCACCACGCCACGACGATCATCCGTCTCGGCAGAAATCCCACCCTTACAGGAAATACTCATAAAACACCCCTAAAAGACAAAGGAAGAATATCACAAACAACAGCCACCCAAAGACGATGACCGCCCGCGACGAACCCCGTCGACGATACCGCCCACGCACTCGCGCACCCTGATTCTCCAAGACCGCCTGCAATTTCTGACGCCTGCGGGGAGAAAGCTGGTCTTTTTTCGCGTCCATCGTGCCGCTCCCGCGGCAGTCATGCCGCGAAAAAAGAAGAATTAGTACTTAGCAGGTTAGTTGCTAGTGGCTAGCCATAAGGCCGCTCCGCGGGTCTTCCGCCGCTGGTGCGGCGGTACTATTAC
>CAZMWS010000047.1:3279-11334 GCA_964570085.1 uncultured Lentisphaeraceae bacterium
CCGCCTCTAAAACGGCGCTAGCACAGGAGCGTCTCTCCGTAGCAAGGTCCCCAAAGGATTGGGGCTATCGCCCCCATTCCCCTGCGTACACTCTTCTGCCTAACGGCGGCATAGCATGGCATTTAGCAGATTAGTTGCTAAAACCAAGTGATTAGTGGTTCGTTTCTTTGTGGGGCATTCCGCCGCAGGGGCAGCGACACCAGTACCACGGCAAGCGCCGCGGAAGAGCGCCTGCGGCACCTTACAACTAGCCACTAACCACTATCCTGCTAAATACTAACTCGTTATCCAATAAACGCTTTCGAAGGAAAGCGTTTATTGAATGATTCCGCCGGAATCGGTGAGGAAGATACCCTTGATGTTCATGCGGAGCGCCTGGGGATTGTCGGAGAGCTCCAGTGCCTTCTCCTCGGAGATATCGCCGGCGTTGTAGTGTTTGAGGAGGCACTGATTGAAGGTCATCATGCCCTGCTCCTCACCGGCCTCGATGGCCTGCGGGAGCTTGTCGATGCGTCCATCGAAGATCAGCTTCTTGACGATAGGCGCATTGATCATGACCTCGGTGATGGGCACCACGCCCTTTCCGCTCGCCTTCTTCGCCAGACGCTGACAGATGATTGCCTTTACCACGTCGGAGAGGGACTTCCGGATGGAATCGCGCTCCTCAATGGAGAACATATCCAGGATTCGGTTGATGGACTGCGGGGCGTCCTTGGTATGCAGGGTGGTGATCACCATGTGACCCGTTTCGGCGGCCGCCAGGGCGGTCTCGAAGGTGGTGCGGTTACGCATCTCGCCCACCACGATGATATCGGGGTCCTGGCGCAGGGCGTGGACCAGGGCGGAATCGAAGGTCTCGGCGTCCAGTCCCACCTCGCGCTGTTCGAAGAAGGAGAGGTTGTCCTCGAAGGTGTATTCGATAGGATCCTCGATGGTAATGATATGCTTCCGGAAGTTCGTGTTGATGAAGTCCAGCATGGCGGCCATGGTGGTGGACTTACCGGAACCGGTGGTGCCCGTGATGAAGATGATTCCGTTGCTGTTGGAAGCGATGGTCTTGAGGATCTCGGGGAGTCCGGCCTCCTTCACCGTGGGAGCCTTGCTCTTCACCCAACGCATGGTAATGCCACGGTTGCCACGCTGCAAATGCAGATTCACACGGAAACGACCCGCATCGGGCTCCTGCCAGGCGAAATCCAAATCGCCCTTCGCCAGGAATTCGTCGTATTTGCCCTTCGGGACGATGTCGTTGCAGAATTTGTCGAAGATCTCGGTGTCCGTCTCGTAGTCCAGCTGGACCAGATTGGAGTCAATACGCAACTGCACATTCTTATTTTCGCGGATGTGCAAGTCGCTGGCCCGCTCGTCAACCGCGTATTTCAGCAGGTCGTGGAGGCAGGAGGGTTTCAGTGCTACGGCCATAGTGGATGGAACTTGTCCTTATGTGTGTCTTGGATGCGGGGGAACTGCCCCTCCGCTGTCGTCGTCGTGGCGACGAAGCGTGAATATAAGTCAAAAAACGCCCCTTCGCAAGAAAACGCCCCAGGAATAAGGAACCATGGGGCGGCGCCTGCGGCCCTATTCCTAATTCCTGGGGGAGCGTGTGGCTATCTAGAATCCGGTGGCCTTGGAATTGGGGCCGCACTGTCCGTCCATGAGCTTCGCCTGTCGGGTTGTCAGCAGGACGCTCTGCCAGAGCTGTCCGAAGGGATCCACCTTTCGGCGTGCGCTGGTGGCCATGGCGATAGGCACATAGATGAAGTATCCCTGCCAGTTGCCCACCACCAGATCCGTCATGCCCGCCATGGCGGCGTGGACCGCATGCTGTGCCAGGTGCAGGCAGAAGATGGAATCGTAGGAGTTCGCGGGGAGGCTCCGGATTTCGTAGCTGGGATCGAAGTATTTGATGTTGATCTCCAGGCCCTTCTTGGCGAAATGCTCCTTGATGCGCTCTTTCAAAAAGACGCCGATGTCCTCATGGAGGAGATTTCCGGACTTGTCCTTGGTGCGCTGGCCGGCAACCAGGTCCTGCCCCGCGCCCTCGGAGACCACCAGCACCGCGTGCTGCTTATGGAGCATACGGGTCTCCATGGCCTGCAGGAGTCCGCCCTCGCCCTCCAGGCGAATGGGCACCTCCGGAATCAGGCAGAAATTCGCCACGGAATTGGCCAAAGACGCGAAGGCCGCCGTGAATCCGGAGTCCCGCCCCATGAGGCGGACCAGTCCCAGGCCATTGTAGGCGCCCTTCGCTTCGTTGTGGGCACAGCTCAGGATATTCGCCGCCGCCTGCACTGCCGTCTCAAAACCGAAGGTCTTGTCCATGAAGTTCAGGTCGTTGTCGATAGTCTTCGGAATGCCCACCACACTGCACTCCACCCGGCGGCGCTTGCACTCCATGGCGATCTCGTGGGCGCAGCGCTGTGTGCCGTCACCGCCGATGGTGAAGAGGATATTGATGTTCAGGCGATCCAGGGTCTTGACCATCTCCTCGGTGGGCTGCTTGCCACGGGAGGACCCCAGGATCGTGCCGCCCTCGGAATGGATGTCGTCCACCACATCCGGATTCAGGACCATGGGACTCAGCTTGTAGGCCGGATTCAAGCCCTGGTAGCCGTATTTGATGCCGAAGATGTTGTCCACGCCATAGACATACCACAGGGTGTTCACCAGGCCCTTGATGACGTCGTTCAAGCCCGGGCACAGACCGCCGCAGGTGACGATGCCCACACGGCTCCAGGCGGCATCATGAAAGATCTGCCGACGGGGTCCGGCTGCCAAAAAGGACGGCATCATGTTGTGCTCCTTCAAGAAGAGCTGGTTCCGCGCGGCGTCCGCGCAGAAACAGATCCGCTCGGAGTCATCCACGAAGATGGCGTCCTTTAAAGGAGAGGTCAAGGTGGGGGCGCCCAGACGGGAAATCGAAAAATCCATCTGCGGCAGCGCATCCAGGTCGACATTGATGTTCTGAGGAAGCATGGCAAGTATCCAATGTACGCGAAAACGCGCGATGACAAAAACACAAAACTACTCCCCGCCTCTAGGCAGAGCGTACGGAGGAAACTATAATACTGTTTCCGCAGGGCGGAAACAGTCTAGGTAGCAGGTAGAAAATAGTAGGGAGAAGGTTCATTCGGTGCCGCAGTCGCCCCCTCTTCCACCTTTTTTCTTTGCCGCGCGGCCCTTCCGCTGCTGATGCCGCGGTACTTAATACCGCCGTCCAGCGGCGGAATTCCCGCGGAGCGACCAAATAAACTAACCACTAGCCACTTGAGCCTAGCCACTAATTCGCCGCCCCCGCTCCCCCGCAACGGCTTTTTCACGCCATAAGTGTCTAGTAATTAGCTGTTTGCTGCTAGTTGCAAGGTCGCTGCGGCGGCCACTCCGCCTGCCGGCAGCACCTTTCTACCGTTCTCCTTTTTAACGCGCCAATTTGGGCGCGCTTGATGCACGCGCCGGTAAATTCCGGCGCGGGTTTTCGCTCCTAGCGAAACCCTGGCCTAACTTCCTCCTTCCTCCTTCCTCCTTTTTTGGTCTTCCCATGTCTTCCTCTAACCACTCTAGTGCCTCCTCCCCCTCCCTGCCGCTTCCCGAGGAAGAGACCGTAGTGGGACAGGTCTCGCGGGTGGTCTTTTCGGGGGAATCGGGGTATGGCGTGGTGATTGTGAAGCGTTCGGACAACGACGAAGAGGCGTGTCTGGTGGGGAATCTCTCTGGCGTCATGGAGGGCGTGGAGGTGGAGGCGGAGGGCAGCTGGACCGATCATCCGCGCTTCGGCCGTCAATTCAAGGTCACCTCCGCGCACTTCCTGCTGCCCAAATCTCGCAATGGCATCCAGAAGTATTTGGCCAGCGGAGTGCTCCCCGGCATCAACGAAGTGACCGCCCAGGCCATCGTGAAATGCTTCGGCGACAAGACGCTGGAGATCCTGGACAATGCGCCGGGCCGTCTCATCGAGGTGCCCGGCATTGGCAAGAAGCGCCTGAAGAGCATTCTGGAGTCCTGGCAGAAGGTCGTGGATGAGCGGGATCAGCAGATCTTCTTCCTGGAACACGGGATCTCCTCCGCCATGGCGCAGAAGATCATCCAGAAATACGCGCCCAGGAATGCCGCGCAGCTGGTCCAGAATAACCCATTCCGACTGGAACGCGACATGGAGGGCATCGGATTTCTGACCTGCGACCGCGTGGCATCCAGCCTGGGATTCACCCCGGATTCCACCAAACGGCTCTCCGCCGGCATCGTATACACCCTCCGGCAGGCATCCCTCTCCGGACACGTCTGCCTGCCACTATCACAACTCCTTCAGCAATCCGAAAAGCTCCTGCAGGTGCCCCGGGAGACCCTCCTGAAAAATGGCTACGAGGCCGCGCTCCAGAATGGACAGCTCCTCTCGCTGCAATTCCCCGGAGAATCCGAGCCACTCTGCTATGCCCCCGACATGGAGCTCCAGGAACGGCAGCTGGCACGGCTGATCACCACCCATCTTCTCCAGAAATTCCCGTCTCTGGATCGGCTCCGCCTGCCGCCCTCACCGCCCGATGGACTCGTCTTGAATCCGGAGCAGGAACAGGCCGTGAAAATGGCGCTGGTCTCGCCCATCTCCATCGTCACCGGCGGTCCCGGCGTGGGAAAGACCACCGTCCTGCGTCGACTGGTGGACCTGGCGCACGAGAATCACTGGAAGGTCCAGTTGGCCGCCCCCACCGGCCGCGCCGCAAAACGCCTCGCCGAATCCACCCGCGACAAATCCGCCTCCACTCTCCACCGACTGCTGAAATACGATCCGAAATGCGGACAATTCACGGTCAATGAGGAAAGTCCCCTGGATTGCGATCTGTTGGTAGTGGACGAGGTCTCCATGCTGGATCTCGCCCTGGCACACGCGCTCTTCCTGGCAATCCCCCCGAAGACCCGCGTGGTCCTGGTGGGCGACAAGGACCAGCTGCCCTCCGTCTCCCCCGGCGCTGTCCTCCACGATCTTCTGGAATGCCACAAGATCCCGGTGGTTGCCCTCACACGGATCTACCGACAGGCCGAGGGCTCCCGGATCATCGCCAATGCACACGCCATCAACCAGGGACAAATCCCCGATCTGACCAATCCCGCAAAGGGCACCATCGGCGAATTCTATTTCTACTCCTGCGATGCCCCCCAGCAATGCCAGGAATTCCTGACGAAGCTCTGCTCCAAGGATATCCCGAACTTCTTCGGATACAACGCCATGGAGGACATCCAGGTGCTCACTCCCATGCGTAAGGGGGAATGCGGCACCATCGCCCTCAACCAGGCACTCCAGGCACAGCTCAATCCACCCTCCCCCGAAAAGCCCGAATTCACTCTCGCCGGCGAACAAAACCGGATCTTCCGACTGGGAGACCGCGTGATGCAGACGAAAAACAACTACGACAACCAGGTCTTCAATGGCGATATGGGACGCATCGTCTCCCTCGACCAGAAAAACCGGACCTTCGAGGTCGCATTCGATAAACACACCGTGGAATACAAGGCACAGGACTGCACACAGCTCCTCCACGCATACGCCGTCACCATCCATAAGTCACAGGGCTCCGAATTCCCCGCCGTGGTCACGCCGCTGCTCACACAACACTACGTGATGCTCCAGCGGAATCTCCTCTATACCGCAGTCACACGCGCCAAAAAACTCTTCATCCTCCTGGGAGCACCCTCCGCAATCAAACGCGCCGTGGAAAACGATACCCCACTGGCACGCTTCACACGACTCACCTGGAGAATCCTGAACCCCGCTACCTTCCCTACCCCCATCACACCACTCTCCCTGGCCGCCGCTGCAACACAGCAAACCACTCCATAGAAGACACCACACAGTGAAAAAACTCCTCGCTCTCCTCTGCCTCCTCTCTATCACCCTCACACTCTCCGCAAAAACTATGCTTATCTACAAAGGCGATTCCACCAATAGCTGGGATGTCATCGCAACCTACAAGGACGGATGTCTCTACAAGGGCGATTCTACCAATAGCTGGGACAGCATCACCACCTACCGAGACGGAATGTTCTACAAGGAACAGTCCACGAGCTGCTTTGATATCATCGCGAACTACAAGGACAATCACCTCTATAAAGAAGGCGGCTCCTCTTTCTCCTATATCCTCGCGACCTACGTTGAGGGGCGGATCTGCAGACAAGACCGCATATACTACGATGATACCGCCGCTTCCTTCCAAAACAATAAGGTCTATAAAGGAGTGAACATCGTGGACTGGGACTGCCTCATGACCTTCTCCTCAACACCCCCTAAAGCCCTCCTCGTCTTCTGCGTATACCACTTCCATAAAGAACTCTTCAAGGAATAAACAAGAAGAGCCACACACCCGCCCCGCAAGGCTCACACCAGCCCGCGGGGCGATTTTGTGTATAGAGAGGGGAATGCAAATCAGCTAGCCTGGGCCTTCTCGGTTTTTGCCTTGGCATTCTGCAGATAAAACTCAAATATCTCCTGGATCTCTCTATTCGTAAAATCCAGATAGAACAACACTTGGTCGTCCCGCTTCTCCACTCCGCGAATCGTTAGATATCCGGTCTGCAGAAGCAACGGCAACAGCTCCAAGTGGTTGCCATTACACGGGGTAAATGCAAATTTGTAATCAAGAAAAAGCCTATGCTAGGCTATCAAAGAAAGATTCATCAACTTCCTTTAGAGAATAAGTGATGCCCTTTTCACGGACACCAACTTGATATTTGATCATGTATTCCACGAGCTCCTGACCATTGACTAGGACAATCTTATTAAGAGTAATCTTTTCCGCCTCTTTGCGGGCATTGGGAGCGTAGTCCGCGCAAGTCACGAAAACGCCATTTTTACCGTTGAGGGCACCTTTGAATCTTTGAATATCCGGACTCTGAACATTTTGACCAGCAACATAGTGCTTTGCCTGAATCCCGACTTCATGAAGCCCCAGGGGATCAGAATACATATGGATGTATCCATCAATGCCGCCATCCCGAGAAAGAGGAGTATCCTCAGCAACGCCGCCCAGCATCTTTGCGACCAAGCGATTTGCAAGATGCTCAAAAGAGAGGGGATCCAATCTTTTTACCTTCTCAAGAAGTTCCTTTTTCAATGTAGCGCGAGTTTTTGTATAAGCCTCATCCATGATTTCCATATCAGATTTCGGTGGCGGCGCAACATTGCTTCCGTTGTTAGATTTATCATAGAAAAATAATGGAGGCTGACTTTCTTTTACGCATTGAATGGGACTATGTTTTTTACTAGATGCCTTGAGTAACATGGCGCGCACGGGGCCATTGGAATGACTCCATTCCAATTCAGGATATTTTTCAATAATTGCAGAAGTTAGCTGACATGCTGTCATTTTCTCCGGTGCACAGGCTTTCAGAATCGCACAACACGGATCATAGAACATGCTGCGAGAAATGCCATTGCCGGCTGGTCCTGGAATCACAAAAGGTGCTTCAGACGACTTCTGTGTCTTTGCATTCCTGCTTTCCTTCTTTGATGTTAATGCGGTCTTTGGTGTAGCGGCAAGGGTATCCTGAGAGTAAAAGAACAATGGTGGTTGAGATCCCTCCACTTGCTTGATATGAGAATCCGTCTTGGCGCCCATTAGTAGCAAATGCGATCGCACTCCACCAGAGTTCGCCATGGACGCTTTCTGTGTCTCGTCATTCTCAATGGCCCTTTGGATGATTTCACCCACCCCCAGAGGCTTATCCGCCTTTTTCAATACTTCTAGACAGGGACCATAGAATCGGCTTTTAGTAAAAGGGGCTTGCGTAGACATAGCTTTAATGCCTTCAAAGAAAACAACTTAATTTCATACTTGAGGCTCTTTAGAAGAAACCTGCAAGGATTGTGAAGCAGCTTGAATCATTCCCTTGTTTAAGGACGTCTAAAATGCATTTGACGCCTCACTAGCAGAAAGTGACCTTTCGGAATATACCTATTCTGCCCTAATTTTCCTAGGGATGTTCTCCAAAGGCCATAAATTTCTCCCAAATGCAACTTGCCATCCGAATTTCTCGGTAGGAAACGGAAAAGGAGACACAAGTCTG
>CAZMWS010000048.1:0-11191 GCA_964570085.1 uncultured Lentisphaeraceae bacterium
CACCAGCGGTAGTCATATCCGCGATCCACATGCACCAGCATCCCCGCCGCATCGTAATAGCAGACGCTGGGGGCCTCCCGCTCCAATGCCCCCAATGGCATACGAACAAGCCGCACCGAGAGCTCCCAGAGACCCCAGAGACCGACCGCAAGGGCCGCCAGCAACACACAAAATGCCGCCAGACGCCGGCGCCACCCCCTGCGGACGCCGGCGCGCTTTTCCGATTGACTTTCGGTGGAACTCAAAGAGCCTCAGTCTCCTCAGGGAACGACCTGGATTCGGGATTCGCCGGGAAGCTCCTGTGCCCGGAGCTCCGGGCGATACATGGATTCCAGAGAGACCGGCGTCGCCGCGAAGTCGCCGGGAGTGACCACTCGGGTGCGATAGGTAACCACGCTCTCTGCCTCAGTGTCCGTATACGAGGCATCGCCGAATGCCAGGAAGCGGTCGAAGCGGTTCTCCAGCCGATCCAAGGGCGAGCCGGTCTTTCCGCGCTCCCAGGCATTGAAGACGCGGGAGCCATTCTGGAGGGCATCGTCCTCAATCTCCAGGCATCCGGGGAGCATATCGCAGAGGACGAAGGACTCCACGCCGGGATTGTGGAAGCGGAAGCGCAGACGCACCTGCACCACCTCGCCTACCTTCAAGGGTCGTCCTGCAATGGTCTTTCCGGACTCATCCAGATACTCCCGATGCACCTCCACGCCCTGGGCGAAGGCCTCGGGCGCCTCGGGGACAATCCGGTTGCGTAGCGCAATCCACACCGGGCACTCGCCCGCATTCTTCAAGCGATACTCGCCCGATGCGCTCCGGCGGAAACCGTCCTCCAGGAGGGCCTCCTGCTCGGAACCGGGTGCCTGGAGTCGAACGGTGAATTTGCCATTCGCGGGTTCCAGGCACTGGGAGAGTCCCAGGGTCGCCCAGGCATTCTCCTGGGTGGTGCCCCAGTGTCCCTCGGCGCTGCGCGCCTGGAGGAGCCGCTGTGCCAGCACGGGGATGGCGGCGTGATTGGGCGACACCTGTTTCAGGAGCCAGAGGCCCATGCCCAGCCGGCGAACCCGGGAGTCCAATCCGGCGAAGGAGCCCGCGCCCTCCAGGGAATCCACATTGGCGAGCGACTTCTCCAAAAGCACCGCGCCCTCCGCAGCGCGACCGCCCTTCAGGAGGCAGACCGCCTTCAGGAAGATCGCGAAGGAATCCGGGTGCTGGTCGGGAAGGAGTCCGGCATAGGAGACGCCCACGCGGGGATTCGCCAAAACCAGGACCAGATTCCCCATGGCGCGGAGACAGGGATCCTCGCCGGTGAGATTCAGGAGACCGCGGAGATTCTGCTCCATGGCGGGTTGCCATTCGGCAGGGAAGTCGAAGCCGCGCTCCCGGGCTTCTAAGAGGAAAAGGTAAGCGAAGAGACTCCCCTCCAGCCATGGCTCGCGGCTGCCATCCCACATGGCGAACCACCCATTGGCACAGCGCTTGGCGGCCAGTCCCTGGATGGTCAAGCGAATCCGATCGGCGGCACTCGCGCTATAGGGCTCCGGGAGCATTCCGACGCGGACCAGATCACGGACTGCCAGCAGGGGGAATGCTGCGGCCACGGTTTGTTCCAGGCAGCCATAGGGATACTGCGCCAGCCACTGAAGAGCGCCGGAGATCGCCAGCGCGGGGCTTCCTGCCTCCAGAGCCCCGAAGTCGCCCACGGTGTAGGTGCGCTCTTCGCCGGGAGCCAGAGTTTCAAAGGCGGTGGTCTCCACGGCAGGCCAGGGAGTGCGCACCACCAGAGCGAGCTCCTCGCAGAAAAGCTGACCGCCTGCAGAGAGCTCCGCCTTCACGCGGAGATGACCCTCCTCATTGCCGGCGCGCACCATCAGGGCTGCACGGCCGACGCCCTTCTCCTCCAAGAGGAAAACGCCCTCCGATGCGGAAGAAGAAAGCCCCTCGCCATTCTCAAGCTCCACACGCCACTTTGCCTCGCCAGCAGGCAGGCGGTGATTGGTCGCCTGGAGGGAGATCTGCAGGACATCGCCTGGGGCCACGGCGCGGGGACCGCTGACAGTCAGGGTCGCATCCCGCCGCATGGTCAATGCGCTCTCGGCGGAACCTGCCGCATCGCGTCCTGCCGCCACCGCCATAATGCGGAGACGTCCAATGAAGGCAGGCAGCGCCACCCTGCCCCGCGCCACGCCATCCTCGCCCGCTGCGAGCCATCCCAGGCAGAAGAGCGCGGATTCGGGGAGCTTCTCGCGCCTGGTGGAGAGGAAGCGCGCCAGGGCGCCAGCGCCATCGCCGCCCGTCTTCTCCGTGCCGCTGTTCAGGATGGGATAAAGTTTTCCGTAGCTATCCACAGTCCAGGGCTCGTTCTGTTCGTCGCCGTAGAGTCCCCGGAAGGGATCGGGGGTCTTGTAGGCGGTGAGCGCAAGAATGCCCTCGTCCACACCCCAAATCAACACGCGCCCCGCGCAGGGAGCGCCGGTCTTCGCGTTGGTCAGCGTGGCCTGGAGCTCGATGGTCTCGCCGGGAGTGGCCTCCGCGGGGGCATCCAGGCGCACGCGGAGGAGCCGTTCCTCCTGGCGGACGGGCAGTTTCGCCACGCCCTCCAGCAACTGGGGATCGGCGGACTCGCTCTCCCGGCACGACACCGTCACTGCCGCAAACCAGGCACCCTTGCGCAGATCCGCGGGGATCGCCACCTCGACCCGATTCTCGCCCGACACCACGGGGAAGGCGAAGCACTGTCCAGCGCCGCGGAGTCCGGATGCCAGCACGCCCTGTCCCGCAAAGGCGCTCTGGAAGGTCAGGAGTGCCTTCTGGCCGGGGAGATACTCCTCGCGGTCGAGCTCGAAGACCAGCCGACGGGGATCCTTCAGGCGCTGTCCGCCCTCGTTGGCCTCATGCCAGAAGATGAAATCCAGCCGCGGGCGCTCCTTGTCGTCCTGGACCACGAGACGATACGAGCCTGGGGCGACGCGCTCGGGGAAGCGGAGCCATCCCTCCTGGAGCTGGAGGGAGCCCTCCTGGACCTGGGTCTCCTGGCGTTCCCAGACCCGCTGGAGGGAGCCATCCCGACCCTCTTTCAGCAAGTAATTCCACTCCTGCCGGAAGAGCTTCCAGGAGAGTCCGCGGCCCTCCAAAGAGGCCTCCTGCCCCTGGGGCGTGACACCCACCAGCTTCACCCGGCACTCGTTCTGATCGTCACCGGAGGGCTTCCAGGCGCCCACATAGCAATCCGCCACATGACACAGGAGGCTCTTGGAGGCGGTGACGCCCCGCTGGCCATTTCCGGGCAAGCAAGTGACCGCCAGATTGACCTGCACCGGCGAGGTCACACAATCCGCGAGCCCCAACAAAGAGACCGCACCCTGGTAATTGCCCTCGCCATCCGTGGTCAGAGCGACGGAACCGGAGTCTGCGGGGCAGGATTGCGCATTTTCGCAACCGAAGAAGAAGTTCTCGTATCCCTTGGGGGCGAAGGTCTTATAGAGACATCCAGCGGAGGCGCGGCATTCCCCGCCGGCAACGGGAGCGCCGTAGTAGTATTCCGCCCTGCCATCGATCTGCACGTATGCGGATTCACCGCAAATCACCTCGCCCTCCAGGGAGATCCACACCCGATCCGGCAGCGCCTCGCCCACCTGAAAGAAGACCGTCTCCAACGCATCATCCTTTCCGGGGAGGCCCATTCGTGTCTGGTAGAGCCCCAGAGGCGCGGTCTCGGAAATCCGCCACTCCAAAGAATAAAGACCATCCGCATCGCCCGTCACCACGCGCTTCTCCACACACTGCCCACGGGAATCCCGCAACTGGAATTCCATAGGAACCGCGGATGCGGCCACACCCACTGCATCCCGGAGGATTGCGTGGACGCGCAGCGTCTCGCCAGGACGGCAGATCTCCCGTTCCGGGAAGAGGAAGGCCTCCATGGGGCCGACATTCTCCGGCGTGCCGTAGCAATTGCAGAAGGCGCGGTCGCCATTCAGGCTCGCCAGAATGAGTGCGGGGGAGTCGCCCTTGTCCGCCAGGGGCGTCAGCGGAATCTGCGCGATACCCCGTTCATCCGTAACCGCCTCTCCCAGAAGCTGTTGTTTTGCGCTATAGAGGCGCACCTGCGCGCCGGGGAGCACCCGCTGATCCTGGAGGGAGCGCACGGCGATCACGGCGTCCTGTGGGAAGAGCGTGGCGGAGATGCCCAGGTCGGAAACCAGCACCATGGTGGACTCGCCGGAGTAGTAATTGGAGCCGGCCTTAGAATCCGCGATGCGGAGCATATAGATTCCCGGCTTCCGGTGAATGCCGATCTTCTCCAGATCCAGCTCCACGCGCTCCCGGCGATTCTTCTCCAACTTGACCGGCAACTCGGTCTGGGTGACCAGCCGGGAATACTGGCGATTGTAGCTGTTATCCAGGAAGGAAAGGAGGCGGTTCTCATAGGGTTCGTAAACCGAGACCTTCAAGTCGCCCTTCAGATTTTCCACATTCACGGGGAAGGTCCAGCGAGGAGAAGACAGCGTAAACTGTTCGCCCCGAATGCCCAACCTTGCAAAAGATGGGTGATCCGGCCCCACCACCACGGCGGAGGCACTCTCCTCCCCGGCCTTCACGGTGATCACGTAGAGCTGTCCGGCCTCAAATTCTCCCGAGAGCTCCACTGTATTTCCGTAAGAATAGCAATCAATCCCATCCTTGAGGGGCGGATCGATGGTGATATCCTTCTTGTTGACATCCAGATACTTGCTGAATTTCAAAACGAGATACCTGCTGTCGGATTCCCAAGACGCCTTCTGAATCGCCAAAGAAATCCCCTCGCCCTTATCCACTTCTTCCGAAGCGGGGACCTCTTTCTGTTCCGCAACAGAAGACCCAAGAGCATTCGCAACTTCCTCCGCAGGAACAGGATTCGCAGATACCTCCGGCGCTTTCTCCGGCGCCATTCCGGGTGGCGGCGGCGGAAGATTCGGGCGATTTTCGCCGCCGGGCATTCCGGGCCCATGAGATGGCGGTGGGAGGGGTCGCGACGGGCGTCCGCAAGGCGCCTGGCAACTCCGCTTCCAGAAATAGAAATTCCCCGCCAACGACACAACAAGCAACAACACGACGAGGGCGCAGCACAGCCCCCGAATTCCCCGATTCATTCGTTCAGACCTCCCTGAAGAAACAACCCCGGACACACACGCATCCTAACACAACATACCGTTCCTGCGCAAACAGAAACAGCATTACGAAACGCCCCTCGGAACCTCACGCCATTCCTCCCTCTCACCCCCTTTTCCCTCTCGGCACTCACAAGCGCCGAATCAATCCGGAAAGCGACCGGGCACAGATGGCAAAATCCCCTGTTCCTCGGAAAGCGAAAATAATGTATTTCCCCCGCCAGACCCCACCCGCCAAAAGACCCCGGAAAATCCAAGAAAATCCGGGGAATTTTTCACGCCAGAAAGGGAGCGTCCCCTCTGTCCTTTTGTCAGCGAAGGCTAGTGGATGCCGGCCTTATTGAGGCGGTAGTTCATCATGCGGGGAGAGACCCCCAGTTCTCGACCCGCGGCCGCGCGATTGCCATCGTGGCGTTTGAGAGCGCCCTCCAGGATCTTCTTTTCCACGGCGGCCAGCTGCTCCTCCAGAGTCTGGTGTTCATCAGGGCGATAGGGGTCCTCGGCGAATTCGGGACGCTGCAGAGTGGGCGGCAGATTGTATCCGTGGATCACGTCATCCTTGGCGGTAAGCACCGCGCGCTCCATGCAGTTCTCCAGTTCCCGGACATTTCCGGGCCAGGCATAAGCCTGCAACATGTTGGCTGCCGGCGAGGAAATGCGGGTGATCCGCTTGCCGTATTTTGCGCTGAGCTTGCTGAGGAAGTGCTGTGCCAGCAAGATGATATCGCCGCCCCGCTTGCTGAGGTCCGGCATAAAGATGGGGAAAACGGAGAGTCGATAGTAGAGGTCTTCGCGGAAGAGCTTCTTCTCCATGAGCTCCTCCAGATTCCGGCTGGTGGCCGCCAGGAAGCGAACATCGCTATGGAGTTCCTCGTTGGAGCCCACGCGGCAGAAGGGGCGTTCCTGCAAGAAACGCAACAGTTTCACCTGCACAGGGATGCTCAAGTCTCCAATCTCATCCAAGAAAAGCGTCCCGCCATCGGCGGCCTCCGCCCGACCAATGCGGCGCTCCCGGGCATCCGTGAAAGCGCCCCGCTCATGGCCGAAGAGCTCGGATTCCACCAGTGCCTCCGGCAATGCGGCGCAGTTGAGGACCACGAAGGGCTTGTCCTTTCGGGGAGAGAGCCCCTGGATTGCCTTCGCCACCAACTCCTTACCGGTGCCGCTGCTTCCACGAATCAACACCGTGGCACCGCTGCCGGCCACCTGGTGGATCTGCTCGTAGACATCCCGCATGGCCTGACAATTCCCAATCAACCGCCCCGGATTGCTGGGGAGCATATCGCGCAACTGGCGGTTCTCTTCCATCAGCGCCTCGCGCTCGGCACATTCCTCACGACAGGCAGCAGCCGCCTCCGCCGTGATGTTGGCAATGACCTCCAAAAACGCCACGTCCTTCACCAAGGCACTGGTGTCCGAACGCATCGCACAGTCCACCGACAAGGTCCCGACAACCTGTCCCAAGTAGATCAACGGCACACAGATAAAGGACAATGCCTCGTTGCCTACTCGGCTCCTGGTCTTATTCAAAAAACGACGGTCCTTCCGAACATCCAAGACCACCTCGGTCTTGCCCGTCTTGGCAACCAGCCCAGTGATGCCCTCGCCGATGTGATAACGGCCCAATGCACGCTCCTCCGCATTCAGACTGTGCGTGGAGGCCTCAATCCGAAGCTCGTCACCCTCCAACAACGCGAAAGTGCCGCGCATCATCCCCAAATTCCGCTCCAAAACCTCAATGACCTCCTCCAAAAGACGACGGACATTCCGCTCGCGAACCACAACAGAGGTCACTTCCTGCAAAATCGATATCTCTTTGGAAATCATAATGGGAAAGGAGGTGAAGGGAGAAACACAAAAACACTCTCGAAACTTGAGCAACCACCGTGCCAGCAGGCGGTCATGACAGGGAAATGTAATCCGTTAAAGGGCATTCTTTACATTTTCTGTAACACTTCCCGGAGGCGATTTTCGGATTGCCGTCTGGCACGACCCTTGCTTTTCTCCAACCCCAGAGAATCCCCTGGCGAAAATCCGCAACTCCCTCCATGAAAGACAACTCCGACAACGAGAATCACACCTCTCTGCTGGACCGCAGGCGTTCCCCGAAGGACCGCCGTGGCGGTGCCGCGGGCGTTCCTGGGGGCCGCAATGCCTCCCGGAACCGGGGAAACTCCGCGTCGAGGGACTCCGGCGCTGCGCCGGAATGGATGACCATCCATGTCCTGGGAGCCATGGAAGAGGTGGTCGGCGAATCCTCCATGGAAGGCATCACCTTCGTGGCCGATTCCGCAGGACCCGGTGACTGCAGGGAACTCCACGGCGGAAGGGCACTCATCCTCACCTTCCCCGGAACCGATTTCGCCAGCGTCGTCGCCGCAGGCGCCGCGTACGCCTACGACCCCGCCGGAGAACTCCTCCACCGATCCACAAACCCCGCAAAACGAATCCTCCCCGATACCCCCGAGGAAAAGACCCTCAAACGACTGGTCCGCGAACACGTGGCCGTCACAAACTCCCCACGGGCAAAGGAACTCCTGGAGGACTGGAAAAACCAGCGCGGGAACTTCGTGAAGGTCGAGGCAACAAGATCTTGAAAGACTGTTACAGGAAATGTAACAGTCGGATTTTGAATTTACATATTTTGTAAAAACCAGGGGGCGTTTTCCCCTCAAATCCTGGAAAACCGTCCCCTGTGGCATATATTTTGCTCATTTGGGCGACCGCCTGAGCAAACAGGGGGGATATTCCCCTTGTTCGGCTCCGCCCGCGTAGCGTTCCCTCCTGCCTCTGATTTGAGCCAAGGGAGGATTATTCGCCTTTTTTGCGTGCGTGTCGGTCCTTGTCCCTTTGTTTTTTTGCATTGTTTCCCTGATTCCACCCCAAACGCAAGAAGGAGCATCGTCCAAGATGAGCCAGTACATTGATTCCGTCCTCGCGGATGTCCGTGCCAAGAATGCCGACCAGCCTGAGTTTTTGCAGGCTGTTGAGGAAGTTCTGACCACCCTCGCCCCCGTCATTGACGCCAACCCCGCCTACCAGAGCCAGGCCATCCTGGAGCGTCTGGTGGAGCCCGAGCGCACCATCATGTTCCGTGTTCCCTGGGTTGACGACAAGGGCATTGTCCGTGTGAACCGCGGCTATCGTGTGCAGTTCAACTCCGCCATTGGCCCCTTCAAGGGCGGCCTGCGCTTCGACCCCACCGTGAACCTGTCCGTCCTGAAGTTCCTGGGTTTCGAGCAGGTCTTCAAGAACTCCCTGACCACCCTTCCCATGGGCGGTGCCAAGGGCGGCAGCGACTTCAACCCCAAGCAGAGCCCCCACACTCCCGGCGTGCGCTGCAGCGACATGGAGGTCATGCGCTTCTGCCAGAGCTTCATGAACGAGCTCTTCCGCCACATCGGTCCCGATACCGACGTGCCCGCCGGTGACATGAATGTTGGCGGCCGCGAGATCGGCTACCTCTTCGGCGCCTATCGCCGCATCCGCAACGACTGGACTGGCGTTTTGACCGGCAAGGGCCTCTCCTTCGGCGGCTCCCTGATCCGTCCCGAGGCCACCGGCTATGGCTGCGTGTACTTCGCCCAGAACATGGTTGCCGTGAAGAAGGGCACCCTGGAAGGCAAGGTCTGCGCGGTCTCCGGCGCCGGCAATGTCGCCAGCTTCGCCGCCAAGAAGCTCATGGAGCTGGGCGCCAAGGTGGTGACCCTCTCCGACCGCTCCGGCGCTCTCTATGTCGAGAGCGGCATCACCCCCGAGACCCTCTCCCTGGTCATGGAGCTCAAGGGCGTCCGCCGCGGCGAGCTCAGCGAGATCGTCAAGGAGATCCCCGGCGCCAAGTTCTTCGCCAAGGCGCGTCCCTGGCAGGTCGTGGAGCACGTGGACTGCGCGTTCCCCTGCAGCCGCCAGAACGAGCTGGACGGCTCTGACGCCAAGTATCTTCTGGCCCACGGCTGCCAGCTGGTTGCCGAGGGTGCCAACATGCCCTCCACTCCCGAGGCGGTCGAGGCCTTCCTGGAGGCCAAGATCCTCTACGCTCCCGGCAAGGCCGCCAACGCCGGTGGCGTCGCCACCAGCGGTCTGGAGATGACCCAGAACTCCGAGCGCCTCTCCTGGAGCGCCGCCGAGGTCGACAGCAAGCTGAAGGGCATCATGGGCGCCATCCACGACAACGCCTACCAGGCCGCCGCCAAGTACGGTCACGAGGGCAACTACGTCATGGGCGCCAACATCGCCGGCTTCACCAAGGTGGCCGACGCCATGCTGGCACAGGGCGTGTAGAGTCTATCCTCCCCACAACCAATCCGAGGCGGGGGATCCGAATCCATCGGCTCCTCCGCCCGACTCCCCTGCCGCCCGCGGTCCCACCGATCGAGCACGCGACAGGGGTTTTCCTGTCCTGCGGCACTCCGCAAAAGAGCGCCATCCCGCGAACCCACGCGCGGCACGCAAGGCCGTCTTTTCGGAACCGCAGGACGGACTATCCCCCCTTTCCATCTATGCACAAAATCCTCAAAAAACAACAGCTTTCGGAGAACGTCTTCCTGCTGGAAGTGGAGGCGCCCCTCATCGCCCGCGAGCGGAAGGCCGGACAGTTCATCATTCTCATGGTGGACCAGGAGTTGGGAGAGAGAATCCCCCTCACCATCGCCGACGCCGATCCCGAAAAGGGCACCATCACCCTTATTTTCCAGAAGGTCGGCGCCACCACCATGCGTCTGGGCGCCCTGAATGTGGGGGACGACATCCCCGCCATCCTGGGACCCCTGGGACGCCCCACTGAAATCCGCGGCGAGAATGGCGAGAAGCCGGGCCGCGTGGTCTGCGTCGGCGGCGGCATTGGCGTGGCGCCCATGCACCCCATTGCACAGGCCCTCAAGGCCGCCGGAAACCAGGTGACCATCATCATGGGAGCCCGCAACAAGGGCCTCTTCGTCATGGAAGACGAGATGCGCCGCATTGCCGGCGACCGGCTGATCCTCATCACCGACGACGGCTCTTCCGGACGCAAGGGCGTGGTCACCGATCCCCTCAAGGAGCTCTGCGAGGCCGGCGAGGTTGACGAGGTCATCGCCATCGGCCCGCCCATCATGATGAAATTCTGCGCGCTGGCCACCAAGCCCTTCGGCGTCAAGACCACCGTCTCCCTCAATACCATCATGATTGACGGCACGGGAATGTGCGGCGGTTGCCGCGTCACCGTAGGCGGCAAGACCCGCTTCGTCTGTGTGGATGGCCCCGAATTCGATGCCCACGAAGTGGACTGGGACCAGATGATCCAGCGCATGGGCGCCTTCAAGCCCCAGGAAGCCCAGGCACGCGAACACCTTTGCAAAGCAGGAATCTTCACGAAATGACTCCCAAGGAAAAAATGGCGATCCCCCCTCAGGCGATGCCTGAGCAGGAGCCCGGGATCCGTGCGCACAACATGAAAGAGGTCGCCCTGGGCTACACCCCCGCCCAGGCACAGCTGGAGGCCTCGCGGTGCCTCCACTGCGCAAACCACCCCTGCGTGGAGGGCTGCCCAGTCTCGATCGATATCCCCGCCTTCCTGGAACAGGCCTCCACCGGCGATTTCGCCGGCGCATTGGCCACCATCCGGAAGAGCTCGCTGCTGCCCGCCGTCTGCGGACGCGTCTGCCCCCAGGAAAAGCAGTGCCAGAAGAACTGCACCGTGGGAAAGATCTTCAAGGACGTGGACAAGGCCGTTGCCATCGGACGCGTGGAGCGCTTCTGCGCTGACCTGGCCGCACAGGACGACAACACCGCCGATGCCGCTCCCGAGAAGGCGCCCGCCACCGGCCGCCGCATCGCCGTCATCGGCTCCGGCCCCGCCTCCATCACCGTGGCCGCCGACTGCGCCCGTGCGGGCCACGAGGTCACCGTCTTCGAGGCCTTCCACCAGCCCGGCGGCGTCCTCGTCTACGGCATCCCCGAATTCCGTCTCCCCAAGGAAATTGTGCGCCGGGAGATCCAGGTGCTGCAGAAGCTGGGCGTGCATCTGGAGACCAACTACGTGGTGGGACGCACCCGGAAGCTCACCGACC
>CAZMWS010000049.1:0-11163 GCA_964570085.1 uncultured Lentisphaeraceae bacterium
TGGGGGCTCTGTGGCGCTTCTTCCAATCGAAGCAGTCTTAGCCCCCGCAAATATCTATGGAAGATCTCCAAAGGACGGGAGGCTACGCCCCCGAACCCCTAATTTAGTACTTAGCCATTATCCAGCTTCGTTTTGCCTGTGTTATGCAGGTTCAGCAACGCCGGGGCGTTTTGCCTGGGCAAACGGTGGTTAGCGGCTAGTTTATAAGTTTCCTGCGGCGCTTTTCCGCTGCAAGGGCGCGGGAGGGGGGATCGTTCTTTGGGGGCTCTGTGGCGCTTCTTCCAATCGAAGCAGTCTTAGCCCCCGCAAATATCATGGAAGATCTCCAAAGGACGGGAGGCTACGCCCCCGAACCCCCGTCTAATTTCTTCCGCCTCCCGGCGGCACATGCGCGCCAATACGGGCGCGCTTGATGCACGCGTCGGGGAATCCCGGCGCGGGGTTTCGGCTCGCCGAAACCCTGGCCAAACTTCCTCCTTCCTCCTTCCTCCTTCCTCCTTCCTCCTTTTTTTTAGTTTGCCGCGAATCCGCGGCAAACTTTACCGGTTATTCAGCATGTAGTACTGGGTGATTTCCTGGTCGCGGCAGAAGATGGTGGCGATGAGTGCTGCGCGGATCCACATGCCATTTCGTTCCTGTCGCCAATAGACGGCGCGGGAGTCGTCGTCGCAATCGGTGGAGATTTCGAGGCGTCGGGGGAGGGGGTGCATGATGACGCCCTTTGGGGAGAGCTTCTTCAGGTCTTCGCCAGTGAAGTAGTAGTCTTCTTGGTTGTAGCCCTTGGAGCTCTCGCCGGGCTTGTTGTCCCACTCGTCCTGGAGGCGTGTCATGTAGACGGCGTCGGCATTCTTGATCTGTCCCTTGAAGTCGTTGGTGACCTCGTATTCCACGCCGGCGGCCTTGAGCTGTTCCAGGATGTCCTCGCCGATCTGGAGGGCATCGGGGGCGGCGAAGATCTGCTTCACGTTCTTGTATTGCAGGAGGAGTCCGGAGAGGGAGCGCACGGTGCGTCCGCGCGCCAGATCCCCGCAGAAGAGCACCGTCTTGCCGTCGATTCCGCCCTGTTTTTCGAAGGAGCGCTGGAGGGTATAGATATCCAGGAGTGCCTGTGTGGGGTGCTGGTCTTTGCCGCTGCCGGCGTTGATGATGGGGACGGGTCGTTCGGTGCGGGAGAGCATCCAGGCCATCTTTTCGGCGAAGCCCTGTGCGGGGGTCCGCATGATGATGAGGTCGAAGAAGCTGCTGAAGGTGCGGATGGTGTCCTCCTTGGTCTCGCCCTTCATTTCGGAGGAGATGGAGGGATCGCGGACCTCGGCGGGGCTGAAGCCCAGGACCTGGCATGCGGAGAAGAAGGAGAGGAAGGTGCGGGTGCTGGGCTGGGTGAAGTAGAGCATCGCCCGCTTGTTGCGCATGAGGCTGGAGAGGAAGTCGCCGCCTACCTTGTTCTTGGCGATGCGGCGGATTCGGGTGGCCAGATCGCAGAGGTTATCCAGGGATTCCCGGTCGAACTGCTGCGCGATGACGCAGTGGTAGGGCCGTCCGCTGGACTGCTTGAAGTAGGGCGCCCGCTGGGTCAGGGGGAGCTTTTCGAAATCCTCCCACTGGAGCTCTTCCATCATTCGACGCTGTGTCATTTCTCCGATTGCCTCCTATCTACGCTTCTCTCTCTTGGGTTAGTGACTGGTGTGGAAATGGATCCGCGGACGCGGGACGGCGGGGGCTGCCCCTACTGCGCGTCGGACAGCGAGGCCACGATCATGGCCTTGATGGTGTGCAGGCGGTTCTCCGCTTCGTCGAAGACCTTGGAGAAGGGCGCCTCGAAGACCTCGTCCGTGACCTCCATGGCGCCGCAGTCCTTGGAGACCTCGGTGTTGTTGTCATGGAAGGCGGGCAGGCAGTGCAGGAAGATCACCTTTCCGCTCTCTAGATTGCCGGTGTTCTTGACCATCGCCATGTTGATCTGGAAGGGGCGCAGGAGCGCCAGGCGCTGCTGGAAGAGCGCCTCTTCGCCCATGGAGACCCACACATCGGTATAGAGGATATTGGCGCCTTCCACGCCCTTTGCGGGATCGTGGGAGACCTCCACCGTGCTGCCATTGCGCGCGGCGCATTCCCGCGCCATTGCCAGGATCTCGGGGGCGGGAGTGAGCTCGGGGGGGCATACATCCACGAAGTCCATGCCTACCTTTGCGCAGCCCACCATCAGTGAGCTGGCAACGTTGTTGCGGCCATCCCCCACGTAGGCCATCTTCAGTCCCTTCAGGTGACCGAAATGCTCCGTGATGGTCAGGAAATCCGCCAGCACCTGCGAGGGATGCCACTCGTCGGTCAGGCCATTCCACACGGGAATGCCGCTATACTTCGAGAGGTCCTCCACCACTTGCTGGGAGTATCCGCGGAACATGATGCCGTCGAACATCCGGCCCAGAACCCGCGCGGAGTCCTTCACGGATTCCTTCTTGCCGAAGTGCAGGTCGTGGGCATTCAGATACTCGGTGTAGCCGCCCTCGTCGTGAACGCCGCAGACGGTGGCGCAGTGGGTCCGCGTGGAGCTCTTCTGGAAGATCAACGCCACATTCTTGCGATACAACAACGCGTCCTTCAGGTTCGCGCCGCTCTTCTTGCGCGCTTTCAATTCCGCCGCCAGGGACACCAGTCCCAATAACTGCTCGTCGGTGAGGTCCAGAAGACGCAGAATGCTCTTCCCATGAAGACCCAGTTTCTTAAGATCCATAAGACTTCGATTCCTTGAAAATGCTAGAGGGGATTCAAAATGCAAAAGCCTGCCCAATACCACGGCATTCCACCGGTCACCTCGGGCGCGTTTCCTTAATATATGCCACCCCCACAGGCACGGATTTATAAGGCCTCTCCCTCCTCTGCGTGCCTAGAAGCACGGCAGCCCTAGGAAGGTACTGCGCCACTTAAGCGTCTCGACCCAATGGTACTAGTACCGCCGGTAGGCGGGAGAAATTTGGCGGGGGTCCCGGGGTCGCAAGGCGCCTAGCGGCGCAATGTGTAATGTCTGGTACCGCCGGCAGGCGGGAGAAGCTATGCGGGGGTCCGGGGGCGGCAGCCCTCCGTCCTTTGGTAGTCTTTCTATATAACCGGGGCCTATTCAAGGAACGCTCCGATGGAAGGTATGCGCTGTGGCATTGCCGCCAGTAGGCGGAAGAAACGAAATGGATGGCCAGGGGCGATAGGAGGGCGGGCGAAGGAATAGCATCGTTCTTTTTTCTTATTTAGTATAGTATAATAGAATTCTATAATCGCCCTGCCCTATTCCGTATCATTTTGGGCTTCAGGGCAGGGGAGGGCGGGTGGTTTATGGGATTCCGGTGCCGCCCGATGGCGTGGCGTTACCTAGGAGACGGGGGCGGGAAGATCAACGGAAGAGACGGGGTGTTTTCGGATGTGGCATATAATGTCATTAGGTATTGTAGTATAGTAGGTTATGCATAGTAAAATACCCGGATTTTATGCGGTTTTGGGAGAGGTGTAAAAATCGGTGTTTCTTCTTGAGGGGCAATGGGATGTTGTGAAATCTAATTTCTTGCGGCATCCCTCTTCTATACCACACTTTACCTAACTATATTTATTTTCTTCTCACTCTACTACACTACATTACACCACATATTACCCAGAGATTCTAGGATTTGCAAGGAGATAGAGTGATTTTATGGGCGGGATGGTGTGGAGGAGAAATCGCAGTATAGTATGCTCTTGTACACAACTCCCTGTGTTTTTTGTGTGGGGACATCCCGAGGGTTGGGTTTTTGTGGTCTTTGTGTCGATCGGGATATCCTGGTATTTTCGTGTGCGCTGGGGCATGTGATTTGGATTTGGCCTAGCGTGTTTTTGTCTTTATGGGGGAGTTGTGTTGTGTGGTTGTGTCCCTTTGCTTTTAGCTTTTCATAGAATCAGGCGGAATTCTGCTGGAGTTTAGGAATATTTTTGGAGGTTTTGGATGCCTGGTCAGACAGCGGACTTGTTCATGCAGCAGCTCAGTCGTCTTGGGGAGGAGCATTTCTTGGTTCTTCTTTGGGCGGCGATGAGTGCGGACAAGCAGAAGAAGTACAACATCACGAACTGTTTCGACGACTTGAAGGCGGGTGGGATCACCCGGACGAAGCAGACTGCGGTAGCGGTTGTGGAGGCCATGAAGTTGTTGTGTCTGATTGACGTCAAGGACGAGCGGAACAGGAAGAACATTTACCTGACCAACTTTGGGGGTCAGGCTCTCGCGAAGTTAGCGGAGAGTGGTCGTTTTCAGTCAAAGAAGTCCCATTTTTTAGAGGAGACTTGCTAGCATGCAGAAAGTCATCGGCATTGGTGGAGCGGGAAGTAAGATTGCTTCCAAGTTGAGCCAGGACTGTGTCGTGGTGAACGTCAGTGAGGTTGAGCTTGGGAAGGTCCAGGCCCGTGAGAAGATCCAGGCGGTTCTGCGTGGTGGTTCTGGTGCCTACCGTGGTTGCCGCATGGATCCGGAGCTGGGCATGGAGGCCTATGGCTCTGTGAGCCGTGAGCTGGAGAGCCGGATTCGTGGTGCGCTGGTGATTTCCGCCACGGGTGGTGGCACGGGCAATGGCATTACGAAGGGCGTCTTGGCGCACTTGGTCTCCCGCCAGGAGCAGATTCCTGTGGAAGAGAAGACCCTCTTTGCCCTGGTGCTACCCTATGCGCGCCTGGAGAGCGCCGAGTTCGTGGAGAATACCTCCATCTTCCTCAACGACTCCGTGGCGCCCGCCATCGACAGCGGCAATACCGGTAACATCTTCATGTTCACCAACCGCCTGAAGTTCGAGAACCGGATCCCCGAGGACCACTTCAACCAGATGATCGTGGACTCCCTCCAGGACTTCCTCTCCATCCCAAAGAAGAATGCGGATTTGCGGCTAATTGACGGCCATGTGGACCAGGAGGACTTCGATCTCTTCCTCTCCAAGCCCTACTTCAACCACTTCACCTCCTTCACCTACGATCCCATGCAGGAGTTCGGTCGACAGCTTCAGGAGAACAGCAACCAGCTGCTGCTGCCCGCCGAGCAGTCCATCGAGGCGCTCTTCCTCATGGAGATCCCCGCCGGTGGTGACCAGACCGTCTTCTACAATCTGGTGGAGTTCTTCAATCGTCAGGGCGTGAAGCCCATCTACAGCGTGGCGGAGAATCCCGCGCTGACCGCGCCCCGGGTGACGGTGGCGCAGCTCTACAGCCGGAAGCCCGCGGAGTTGGTCCACGACTTCAATACCGTGGCGGACGAGCATGCGCAGACCAAGGTGAAGAAGACCATCAGCCAGTATGTCCAGCTGGAGCATCTGGAGGTCAACATGGAGGAAGAGGCGCGGAAGCTGAAGACCAGTGGCCAGGAGGACATCCTTGCCATGCTGAAGCGAATCCACAAGATCTAGTGCCGCCGGTCCGTCTTTGGGTTACTAACGATTTTTGAGGAGCGCCGGGAATCCCCGTTTTTGGGGGGAGAATTGTCTCTCGGCGTTGATGAGACAGTGTCAGATAGAAGATACCTAGATAGTGACGAGCTGAAGCGCTTTGCGGGCGATGCGCCCCAGGCTCCCGGGGAGAGGAAGTACCTTTCCCCGGACGAGCTGACGGCGTCTTCTGAATCCGCGCCCGCGGCTCCCGCGGCGGAGCCTTCTGCGTCAGTTGCCGCCGAGTCCCCCGTGCCCAAGAAGAGCGTGTTGTCTGTGGGGGGTGGTCCTGGCCGTGTGGTCATGCCCTCTGAGGAGGCGGTGAAGGCGCGGAGCAAGGTTCGTGCGCGGCGTCCTTTGGCGGAGACCGCCGCGGTGCCCCTTAGCCTGGAGGAGACCCGTCCGGGCTGGCTTGGCGATCGTCCGGGAGCGGTGGCTTCTCCCGTGGAGGTGTCCGCCCTTGCGCCCGTAGAGCAGCCGGAGGCATCTCCTGTGGAGGAGGAGCCGGCGGTGGTTTCTGCGCCCGTGCCCTCCCCTGTGCCGACGCGGCGCGCGGTCTCGGCGCCAGTCATGGCGGAGCTCTCGCCCTTGAGTGCCGGCGCGCTCTTCCATCTGCAGAGCCGGCTGCCTGAGACCCTGAATATCCTCTCTGCCGAGCGTTGCGCACAGGTCATTGAGGACCTCCGCAATGGCGCGGAGTATTCCATTGGCTCCCAGGTGGCGCGCGGGGCGGAGAGCCTCCTTTACCAGGGCACCGCCGAGGGCTATAACTTCCTGGTCAAATCCATCCGCAACTGGCGGGATCACTGGCTGGGCGATGTGCGTACCCGTAAGGACGAGGGCCGTCTTACCACGGGCGTGACGTACGCCACCAAGGTGAAGCACCTGACCAACGAGTGGGAGATGGGCCAGCATTTGCGGGACGACCATGGGAATCCCGTGGCAGTGCAATTCTACTCCATGCGGAAGGTGAGCCGCCTGGGCATGGAGCTGGGGTGGGATCTGCTGATGGAGCGCATCAATGGCGTGGACCTCTCCGACAAGCGCCTGTTGGCCTCCATGACTTCAGTGGACAAGGTGAAGGTCTGCATCACCATGGCGCAGGCGATCTCCCAGCTCCACCAGCGCCACATGATCCACCTGGACATCAAGCCCAGCAATTTCATGGTGGATCGGCAGGGCAGGGTGAGGCTCATCGACTTCGGCATCTCCGTTCCCGTGGGCACCCAGAGCCGCACTGTGGCGGGCACCGCGGGATACTTCTCGCCCGAGCAGGTCTCCTGCCGTCCCCTGGGAGAGGACACCGATGTCTTCGCCTTGGGCGTCGCATTCAATGTCATCTTCGGCGGAAAGACCCTGGTCCAGACTCCCGATGAGGTCAAGAGCCGGCAGACGCGCCGCGATGCCGCCTCCGATCTGGAGAAGAATAACTTCCCCGCCATCACTGACATCCCCGAGCTCACCGGCAACAATCGCCCCATCGCCGACGTGATCCGCGAGTGCACCGTCTTCCGGCGCGCCAACCGGATCTCCAACTGCACACAGCTTATCAGTAAACTGCGCCAGGCAGCAGCCACCGCGGGAATGACCCTCTGAGGAGCGGAAGACGCGCGCCGTGGTCACTGACTCGGTGCCCTGGCGTCAGCAATTCCCGCGTCCTTCCGGGGCGTCGTCGTCGCCGTTGCAACTGTAGGGGGAGGGCAGGGCGATAGAGTGTTTTCCACTGGCGGCCCTCTCTTTCGTCCGCTTGTTCTTCATGCGCGCATTGATTTGGACAATCCTGGTGTTGGGGACCATTGTTGCCCTGCCGCTGGCCTTCCGGCGGAAAGACGCGGCGCCTCTGCGTGCGGAAAATCGTCTGGTGGTCATTACCGCCAACAACGAGGCCCTTCGGCACGAGACCGAGCTGGCCTTCCGGGAATGGTATCGTGGGCGTCATCCGGGGGAGGATGTCTCCATTGACTGGCGGACGCCTGGCGGGACCTCCGAGATCGTCCGGTTCCTCCGCAGCACCTTCGTCGCCAATGCCCGACACGCCTGGGGACTCCGCGGCACTGCGCGTCCGGAGGGCGTCTCTGCGGTGCCCTGGAGCGATGGGCTCTCCGTGGCGATCTTTGGCGGGAACTGTCCCGAGGATCCCACGCAGGCGGAGGCCTGGCGGTGGTTCCGGGAGAGTGCTGTCGGGGTGGATGTGGATGTCATGCAGGGGGGCGGTCAATATGACCACGAGGGCCTGCGTCGGAGCGGCATGCTATCGCCAGCCGGCGTCCAGGCGCGCCACCCCGAGTGGTTCCAGGGGGGCCAGCCCATTTTGTCTCCGGGCGGAGGCGGCGAGGTCTGGTATGACAAGACCGACTGCTATTACGCCGTGTGCTTCTCCACCTTCGGTATTGTCTATAATCCGGATCGACTGGCACAGGCCGGCTTTTCTCCCGAGGAAATCCGGGATTTCGGCAGCAAATGGAGCCATCTGGCGGATCCGCGGCTCTATGGCGGCGTGGGACTGGCGGATCCCTCGCAGTCCGGCTCCATCGTCAAGTGCTTCGAGATGCTGATTCAGCGGGAGATGCAGGACGCCCTCCTGGAGGAGCATCCCGGCGTCCCCGTGGAGGAATTGCGCCCCACGCCGGAGGAGCTGGATCGTGCCTGGCAGCGCGCCATGACCCTCCTGAAGAAGCTGGGCGGCAATGCCGCATATCTGACCTTCTCTGCCAGCAAGGTGCCCGTGGATGCCGCCAGCGGACAGATTGCGGCGGGGATGTGCATCGACTTCTACGGCCGTTCGCAGGCGGAGTGGGAGCGTGTCCAGCAGGGCAGGGAGGTGGTCCGCTACCGCACTCCCACCGCGGCCTCCACCGTCTCTGCGGATCCCGTGGCGATCCTCCGCGGCGCCCCCCATCGGAAGTTGGCCGAGGAATACGTGGATTTCCTCCTTTCGCCAGAGGCGCAGCGGCTCTGGGGAAAGCGCGCGGGGAGCCCCGGCGGTCCCCGGGATTACACCCTCTACCGCCTGCCCGTGCGTCGCGACATGTTCCAGGGCGAGGCGCTGGAGAATACCGTCTTTGGAGACGAACGGCCCCTCCTCCTGGCAGAGCAATTCCGCTATCGCGGCGATTGGACGGGGCGGCTCTTCCAGTCCATCCGGATTCTCGTGAAGACCATGCTCATTGACTGCGGACCCGAGCTGCGGGCGTCCTGGGGGCGGATTTTATCGGACGGCGGTTGGGAGGCGCTCTCCGAGGAGCGCCGGGAGGCCTTCGAGGCACTGCCTTTCCCCTACCGCGAGACCCGCGAGGCCACCGCCAGCCTGGATTCCCCCCAGGAGGAGGCGCGCCTGCGGCGGGAATGGCTCCTCTTCTTCCGGGAACACTATCGATTGGCGGCGGAGGGGAAATGAACGACTGCGATACCACCCAAGGAGGAACCCTTCATGACTAGCGCGGATAGAGTGCGGAATCTGTGTCTTCAGATGGATGCCCGGGACGCCAGCGATCTCTTCCTCAGCGCAGAACGGCCCCCAAGCTTCCGCCGCCACGGCGTGGTGGAGACCCTCGCCGAGCCGCCGCTGACTCTGGCGGAGGTGGAGGCGTTCATCCGCGAATGCCTGCCACAGGGCACCTGGGAACGCCTCCAGCGCGACCGCGATCTGGATTTGGGTGCCCAGATGGGCGAGGATGTCCGCCTCCGCGTCAATCTCTCCTTCCGCATGGGGAGCCCCGCGCTGGTGATCCGCAGAGTGCCCTCCGGCGCACTCTCCTTCGAGGCGCTCCATCTGCCGTCCGTCATCCGGAGCCTCTGTGAATGCCCCCGGGGACTCATCCTGGTCACCGGCGCCACCGGCTCCGGAAAGAGCACCACCATGGCGGCGATGCTCAACTCCATCAATACGCGTTTTGCACGCCATATCGTCACCCTGGAGGACCCCATCGAATTCGTCCACCGGGATGTCCGTTCCGTGGTGACGCAGCGGGAGATTGGCGGCGACTCCCTGGATTTCGCCCAGGCGCTACGGCATGTGGTGCGACAGAATCCGGATGTCATCTTCCTGGGTGAGCTCCGCGATTTGGAGACCATCCAGACCGCCATCAGCGCCGCCATGACCGGCCATCTGGTGGTGGCGACCTTCCATACCGTGGACGCCGAACAGACCCTGGAGCGAATCCTCAACTACTTCCCCGAGGGACTCCAGGACCAGGTGGCACAGGACTTCTCCCTGGCACTCCAGGGAATCCTCTCCCAGCGACTCCTGCGCACCGCTGACGGACAGGGCCGCATTCCCGCATTCGAGATCCTCCTGGCGACGCCGCTGGTCCGGCGACTGGTTGCGCGGCGGGAGCTGGGGCAAATCCACGAGGTCATCAAGGAAAATGCCTCCGTGGGCATGGTGGACTTCCAGCACTCCCTCCTGGAGCTGGTCCATAATGGCGATGTCACCCAGGAGGACGCCCTGGCCGCCGCCACCAATCCCGCCGAACTCAGCCTCATGCTCCAGGGAATGGAGACCGGCGCCGATTCCTTCCGGCAGAATGCAGACGACGAGACCACCGTCAATGGCTTCAATCTGAAGAAGCTCCTCCGGGATGCGATCTCCTACGGCGCCAGCGATCTCCTCCTCTCCGTCGGAATCCCGCCAACCATCCGGTTGGATGGCGTCCTGCAGCCCTTCGATCTACCCAATCTCTCTCCCGCGGATACTCGACAGCTCCTCTTCGGAGTCCTTTCACCCTCCCAGCGCGCACGATTCGAGGAGGGCCGCGAAATCGACTTCGCACTCTCCATCACCGGCGTGGACGAACACGATCCCTCCGCCGAATATCGCTTCCGCGTCAACGGATTCTTCCAGAAGGGACGCGTCTCCGTGGCGCTGCGACTGATCCCCATGACCATCCCCAAGCCCTCCGCATTGGGACTGCCGCCCGTTCTGGTGGGAATGTGCAAGCGACACCAGGGACTGGTCCTGGTCACCGGCCCCACTGGACACGGAAAGTCCACTACGCTGGCGGCACTGGTCAACGAAATCAATGAAAATCGCCCCTGCCATATTATCACCATCGAGGACCCCATCGAATTCGTCCATACCCATAAGCAGGCGATCGTGGAGCAGCGCGAGGTGGGCGAGGACACCAAGTCCTTCGCTAACGCCCTCAAATACGTCCTGCGCGAAGACCCCGATGTGATCCTCATCGGAGAAATGCGCGATCCCGAGACCATCGCCGCCGCTCTTACCGCCGCAGAAACCGGACATCTGGTCTTCGCGACACTCCATACCAACGACGTCTGCCAGGCCGTGGACCGAATCATCGATGTCTTCCCCGCAAACCAGCAGGCACAAATCCGCACACAGCTGGCCGCCTCCCTGGAATGCATCGTCTCCCAAAGACTGGTCCCCAGAAACTCCCCAAAGGGCGGACGACTCGCCGCAATCGAGGTCCTTGTGGGAACCCCCGCAGTCCGCTCTCTCATCCGAGACGCCAAAACACACCAGCTGCCCGCCCTCATCGAGACCTCGGCGAAGTTCGGCATGATTACCCTCCAAAAGGCACTCCGAACTCTCTTCGACGCAAAACTTATCACCCGCGGGACCTATCTCTCCATGCTCCCGCCAGGAACACCATTGGAGCAGACGTAGTGTAGTATACTGCGCGGCGCGGCGCGATAGCGTACCGCCGTGTAGGCGGAAGAAATTAGGCGGGGGTTCGGGGGGCGCAAGCCCCTCCGTCCTTTGGAGATCTTCCTG